>JAZSQG010000287.1:0-2250 GCA_045537855.1 Oscillospiraceae bacterium | reverse complement strand
GCCTTCCTGGCTTTTCAGGTCATTCCCGGAGATCCCACCACGGATATGCTGGGCACGGAGGCGACCCCGGAGGCGGTGGCTGCCCTGCGTGCCCAGCTGGGACTGGATCAGCCCGTGCTGCTGCGCTACTGGAACTGGCTTACCGGCTTTGTCCGGGGCGATTTCGGCAGCAGCTACAGCTACCGCATGCCCGTGCGGGACATGCTGGCGGACAAACTGCCCGTCACGGCCCTGCTGACCCTGCTGTCCTTTCTCTTCACGGTGCTCCTGTCCATCCCGCTGGGGATCCTGGCGGGCAGCGCCCGGGGCAAGGTGCTGGATGTGGGCATCACCGCCCTGGACCAGATCGTGATGAGCGTCCCGCCCTTTTTTATCGGCATTCTGGCCTGCTTCCTGTTCGGCAATGTGTTTCGCCTGTTCGTTCCGGGAGACTATGTGTCCTATACCCGGAGCTGGAGCGGCTTTCTGCGCTACATGATCTTTCCGGCCTTTTCCATTTCCATCCCCCGCATCGCCATGACGGTGAAGCTGCTGCGCAGCAGCATCCGCATGGAGCTGGATCAGAACTATTACCGTACCGCCCGCAGCCGGGGCAATACCCGCAGGGCCATTCTCATCCGGCATGTCCTGCGCAACGCCATCCTGCCCGTCATCACCTTCCTGGCCGTTTCCATGGCGGAGATTATGACCGGCAGCATCATCGTGGAGCAGGTATTCACCATTCCCGGCATCAGCCGTCTGCTGATCGCCAGTATCGCCAACCGTGATTTCCCGGTGGTGCAGGCCATCGTGGTGATCATGGCGGCATGGATCGTCATCGTCAATTTCCTGGCCGACCTGCTGTATCAGCTGGCCGACCCGCGGATCCGGCTTCGTTAAGGAGGGCTGCGGAATGAAAAAAGCAGGCAATCCCTTCCTCTGGATCGGCGGAAGCATCAGCGCGGTGATGACGGCACTGATCGTTCTGGGCTATTTCTGGACGCCTTATGATCCCATGGCCATTGATGCTGCTGCGCGCTTTGCGCCGCCTTCCTGGGCCCACATTCTGGGTACGGACAATTTCGGCCGGGATATTTTCAGCCGCGTCATCGACGGCGCGGGCACGACCTTTCTGATCGCCCTCTGCGTGGTGATCATCGGCTGCCTCAGCGGCATTATCATCGGCAGCCTCTGCGGTTATTACGGCGGCCTGCCGGACCGCATCCTCACCCGGGTCTGCGATTCCATCACTGCCTTTCCGTCCTTTTTGCTGGCGCTGGTGATCGTGAGTATTCTGGGCGACGGTGTCAACAACATCATTCTGGCACTGGGTATCCTCTTCATCCCCAGCTTTGCGCGCATCGTCCGGGGAGAATTTGCCCGCTGCCGGGATCTGAACTATGTAAAAAGCGGCAGGCTCATGGGAGCGGGTGCATTGCGCATCATGTTCCTGCACATCCTGCCGAATACGGTGCCGGTGCTGTTCAGCGCAGTGACCATCGGCTTCAATAACGCGGTGCTCAGCGAAGCCAGCATGAGCTTTCTGGGCATCGGCATTCAGCCGCCGGATGCCAGCCTGGGCTCCATGCTCAGCGAAAGCCAGACCTATCTGCGCAGCGCGCCCTGGTACGCGCTGGGGACCGGCGCGGTGATCATTCTTCTGATCCTGGGCTTCAGCCTGCTCAGCGAAGGGCTGCAGCGGCTGGACAGGAAGGGATAAGGGGGCAGCCATGGCGGATATTTTGCGCGTAGAGGATCTGCGGATCCACTTCCACGACGCCCTGCCGGAGGAATACGCCGTGGACGGCGTCAGCTTCTCCATCGGAGAAGGGGAGATTGTAGGACTGGTGGGTGAAAGCGGCAGCGGCAAGACCGTCACCGCCATGACCCTCAGCGGGCTCCTCTCCCGGCGCCGGGCGGCGGCGGAGGGGAATATCACCCTGGACGGCAGTGAGATACTCCAGTGCAGCGAAGCGGAGCTGCTGGACATTCTGGGGGAAGAGCTGGGCGTGGTATTTCAGGAACCCATGACCACCCTGAACCCGGTGATGCGGGTGGGCACTCAGGTGGAGGAATGCCTGCGGGTGCACACGAAGCTGAAGCCGGAAGAGCGGAAAAAACGGGCGCTGGAGGCCATGGACCGGGCCGAAGTGCCCGACCCGGAGGGGGTCTACCGAAAATTTCCACACGAGCTTTGCGGCGGCATGCTGCAGCGCCTGATGATCGCCGCAGCCATTGTGAGCAGGCCGAAGCTGCTGCTGGCGGACGAAC
>JAZSQG010000115.1:0-4411 GCA_045537855.1 Oscillospiraceae bacterium | reverse complement strand
CAGGCTCTTGTGAGCTTTGCTTGTCGCCTTTGTTCGGTTTTGAATGTACAGCAGGTCAGGATAAGCACCATTAGCTCAGCTGGTAGAGCACCTGACTCTTAATCAGGGTGTCCAGGGTTCGAGTCCCTGATGGTGTACCAGATAACAGCGCGCAAGCGTTTTATATATTGGAAAACGGTAAGGCCCGTTGGTCAAGCGGTTAAGACGGGGGCCTCTCACGCCCCAAACATGGGTTCGATTCCCGTACGGGTCACCAATTTTCCTCTTTACAATTTCATATCAGTGTGCTATGATGGTTCCGCTTGAAAGAGGACGGTAAAGAGCGCAAAACATGGTTTGCTCTGTTTACTTTCCTTTTGGAAAGCAAGTCGGTGCTGATTACGATGAGGGTCCACCCGTTCCCATTCCGAACACGGAAGTTAAGCTCATCAGTGCCTACAATACTTGGCTGGCGACGGCCTGGGAAGATTGGTCGGTGCCGACACAGATGTTCCTCAATAGCTCAGTCGGTAGAGCACGCGGCTGTTAACCGCGGTGTCGTAGGTTCGAGTCCTACTTGGGGAGCCACTGAATGGGTAAGCCGCCACAGCAAAATGTGGCGGCTTTTCCTTATCATTGAGACGGACCGTTAGCGCAGTTGGTAGAGCAGCCGGCTCATAACCGGTCGGTCCGGGGTTCGAGTCCCTGACGGTCCACCAGTGGATTATCCGCAAAGACCCGCAGCGGCGGTAATGATATAGATTTAGGGGTATAGCTCAGTTGGTAGAGCATCGGTCTCCAAAACCGAGTGCCGAGGGTTCAAGTCCTTCTGCCCCTGCCAGAAAAAGACCTTGTCGAAAGACAAGGTCTTTTTCAACGAAATAAATCCCTGCGGGATTTGTGAAATGCACTTCGTGCGTGAAATACGCCTGCGGCGTGTGAAATGCCTGCGGGCGTGAGTGGATTTATTTCATTTCACTTTCTGCTTTAGCAGAAAATTTCACAATTCACGAAGTGAATTATTTCACCGTGAGCGTAAGCGAACGATTTCATTAAAAACGAACGATTATGTAAGAGTTCGAATTCATGTGCAAAATTGCCGAAAATATCTTTTTCTGTGAAATCTACCCTTGCGAGTGGGTGAATTTCAATTCACTTGATCCGTTACATCAAATTTCAAACTTCACGCAGCAAGATACTTCACCGTGCGCGCAGCGAATGATTTCATGAAAGAGGCGCGATCAGCTGCGCGATCGGCGCGCGGGCAATCTGCGTGCGGCGGCAAGCGTGCGGCAACTGCCATACAGCACCAAAGACTTTTCGGCGGACATATTTTTGTCCGCCGCTTTTTTATGCCCACTTTCCCAGGCAGTGTGTTTATCCGGCTGAGCGCCGAATTCCGGAAAATAACCCTTGTGCTATGTCCGCCTATATTATATATTGTGTATATCATGACGTGTTGAGCAGACTCCCCCTTACGGTTTACTGCCGAAGCACAGGCTTTGCGGCTTTGGAAACGAGGTGGGGCTGATGCGTTCTGCGGCAGCAATGCCGCATCGATATTTAAGCGCGAAAGGAGTATGACGATGAAGAAGCACGCACTTCGCCTTCTGGCCGTTCTTCTGGCCCTCACGTTTTTGCTGGGCGGCTGCGGCAGCAATGCTGTGAGTGGCGGTCAAAACGCCGGCGGCAGGAACGACGGCGGCACAAATTCCGGAATTTCCCCGGTACCTCAGCAGTCCTCCGCCCCGGCAGGAGACGCCGGCAGCGGTAACGACGGCAGCAGCCAGGGCTGGGTCTCGGATGTGGTCTATGTTCCCAGCTTTGAAGCTTACCCCGCCTCCATGGATCCCGGCTACACCCGCTGCGCCATGGAACGGGAGGACGGCGTCTGGTTCATCCGCCAGGTGGAGGAGGGGGACACCCTGACCTACTGCCTCATGCGGGGCGGCAAGGATGCCAGTGACCCGGAGCTCATCGCCAGCTTTGATGCGGACACCGGCATTGAGTGGATGTGCTTCCTGGAGGAAGGCAAGGTCTGGCTGGATAAGTTTGATACATCCAACTGGGCCAACACCCTGCTGGAAGTGGATCTGGAGACCGGGGAGATCCTCCGGGAGTATCCCTTCCCTGCGGAGCACGGCCTGATCCTGGACCTCTTTGACCTGCCGGACAGAAGCCTTGGTATCTCCTCCTATTCCATGATGAGCGGCGAGCAGCTGGTGTTCAAAATGGACGACGAGGGGAACTTCATTCAGCTGGATATGCCCCTGGACCGGGAGCGGCGCTATCTCGTCACCTTCCTGGGCTCCGAAGGCAGCGGTCTGCCGGAAGGGGAGTGCCTTGCTGTGGACAAGGCGGCCCTCTTTGCCTTTACCCCCGGCTCCGACGATCGGCGGGAGCTGATGCGCTGGGAAGAGTGGGGCATTTATTTCGGCGATACCACCCCGCTGGGCCTGCAGGACGGCGTCGTCCGTCTGATCGACCGCTATTATAAGGAATACATTACCCTGACCCCCACGCCCCGGAGCGAAGTGCCGCCCCGGCAGGAGGTCAGCCTTGCCTGCCTGACGGTGGAGTCCGCGCTGCATGACGCCGTGCGGGACTTTAACCGCCGCAGCATTGAATATTACGTGGACATCCGGGACTATTCCGAGGGGAAGGTCTTTACCGGCGCGGTGAAGGACCAGGCCATTACCGCCATGAATCTGGACATCATCGGCGGGAATCTCCCGGACCTCATCGCCGTGCAGGACGGTGTGCCCTTCCGCAGTTATGCGGCAAAGGGCATCCTGCAGGACCTGGGCCCCTGGCTGGCGGATGAGGGCATCGAGCTGGTGCCGCAGCTCCGCCGGGCGGGCACCTTGGAGGACGAACTCCTCATGGTCTGCGGCAGCTTCGGCATCCTGACCGCGGCGGGCATGGGCGAAGGGCTTGCCGCCGCCGGGGGCTGGACCCTTGCGGAAGCGGAAGCCATGGCGGCCGCCGCCCCCGACTGCGCCGGGGTATTCACCACACCCATGACCCGGGACCTGTACATGGAGTGGCTCAACTGGTATCTGGAGGGTTTCCTGGACCGGGAGGCTGGCACCGCCTCCTTCGACAGCCCGGAATTCCGGGATATGCTGCGCTATGCCGCGGCACTGCCCACGGAGGCTCCTTCCGCCGCCCAGGAGGAGCGCGAAATTATGGAAGGTCGGGCGCTGGTGGACGCCACCACCATCAGCTCGGTGCAGGACTGGCAGAGCCGGGACCTCTACTACGAAGGACAGCTTCAGTGCCCCGGCTTCCCCGTGGCGGACGGGGTGGGCAGCATCATCAAAATGGAGGTGCCCCTGGCCCTGAGCGCCTCCGCCGCCAATCCCGAGGGTGCCTGCGCCTTCCTGCGAAGCATGCTGGAGGAAAGCCGGCAGGCCGCTTACACGGACCGCTTCCCCGCGAATCAGGCCGCCTTTGCGCGGCAGCTGGCGGAAGCCATGCGGGAGCCCACGCCGGAAGAGGGCTACACCGTCACCGTGCATTACGCCACCGGGCTGGAATTGGGAGACGGCAAGGTGTATATCTGGGACAGCGCCGACGGGGAACGGGCGCCCCGGGCCATCCATCAGTGGATCGACGAAAACTACGTCACGGTCCGGGAAGCCATGCTCTACGCCATGAGCGAAGAGCAGAAGGGGCGGCTGACGGCCCTTCTGGACAGCGCCGTGCGTACCAGCGCCTACGACCAGGTGGTGGCAGTCATCGTCAGCGAGGAAGTGGCTCCCTTCTTTGCCGGACAGCGGGATCTGGACACGGTGGTGGCCAATATCCAGAGCCGTGTGGCCCTGTACATGGCGGAGCAGGGCTGAAACGGCCCCCGGGCCGTTTTGGCGAAATCCTCCCCGACGGCGAGTGGAGGGAATCCTTCTCCATGTTGCGGAAGCATCCGATTACACAAACGCTGCGAAAGAACCACGCAGCAAGGAGGAAAGCGGCTGTGTACCCTGCCATAGAACCCAAACAACTGAGCGGAGAAGAAGCGCTGCTCGGCCCGGACGGAGAAAACCTGAGCAGCGTGGCCGATTTCTGGCGCTGGGCCTACTCGGAGCTGATCGGAAATGCCGAGCGGGGCAATCTTGCGGAGTACATCGTGGCCTGCGCGCTGGGCCTCCATCGCAGACCGCGTGTTTCCTGGGACCAGTATGATCTGCTGACGGCGGAGGGCATTTCTGTTGAAGTGAAATGCTCGGGGTATTTGCAGACCTGGGAACAAAATAGTCTTTCCAGGCTGATATTCGGAATTCGGCCCACATACGGCTGGGACAGTAAAACGAACACTTATGGGGCGGAAAAAAAGCGGCAGTCCGATGTCTACGTGTTCTGCGTCCATAAGCATACGGAGCAGGAGACCCTCGACCCGCTGCAAATATCTCAGTGGGATTTTTATCTGCTG
>JAZSQG010000012.1:0-8272 GCA_045537855.1 Oscillospiraceae bacterium | reverse complement strand
CCCGGCGAAGCATACCCGCCCGCCTCCGGCAATATAGTGAATCAGCCCCCCCTGCGCGCGGGGAATGACCCGCCCGGAAGAGAATTCCCCCTACGGGGGAATTTTCATCGGCAATCCGAACAAAAAAATCACCGGATTTTTGACAAAAAGATGCAACTGCTTTTTCTTGCGTTTTTTCTTGGTCATTTTCCACAAAAAACGAAAAGATCTTTAACAACATCACCAAAAACAGGAACGCAGAAAAACAATTTATTTGGCAAGAACACTTGAAATTCGTTTTCAGTTGTGGTATTCTCTTTGCACCAGTATTCCAAAGCGGGAGTGTGTAAGGGGTTCACCTTCCCGCTCTGGAATACATCCGGAAATTATTTTAGAAATCCAAATACTTCACTGGTGAAAATCTTTGAAGAATCTAAGGAGGACAAAATGAAGAAAATCATGAAAGCATTGGCCCTGGTTTTGGCGCTGATCATGGTCTTCGGTCTGGCTGCCTGCGGCGGCACGGACGAGCCGGCTCCTGATCAGTCCAACCCCACCCTCGATGTGAACACCGAGATCAACGAACAAGGTGGCCTCGAGGTTGACGATCCCGAGACGAATGAGGAAACCGTTTATGCGGACGAACTCACCCTCGCCGTCGGCGATTTCTCCACCGCAGATCCCCTGAACCCCGCATTCATCGCAAGCCAGATCGCGAACATCCTGCCCATGGTCTATGATGGACTGATCGGCCGTATGCCTGACGGCAGCTATCAGTACAAGCTGGCCAAGGAGATCACCACTGAGGATTACAAGACCTGGCATGCCGTCCTCCGTGACGATGTCTACTTCCACAACGGTGAGCACTTCACCGCGCAGGATGTCGTGGACACCATCGCCGTCGTGATGGAGAACCACGCGATTGCCTCCTCCAAGTGGATGGTCATTGACCACATCGACATCATCAACGACTACGAGATCGACATCGTGCTCACCAACGTGATGATCGACTTCCTGGCCAACATTGCTGAGCCCATGTGCGGCATCTTCTGCAAGAAGGCCCTCGAGGAAGATCCTGAAGGCGGCATGATGATCGGCACCGGCCCCTGGGTCTTTGAAGAGGCCATCCCGGGCAACTACCTCACCCTCGTGAAGAACGAGAACTACTGGGGCGAGCCTGCTCTGGCCAAGAAGTTCACCATGAAGGTCATCCTGGAGACCTCTGTCCAGGCCATGATGTTCCTCAACGACGAGCTCGACTTTGCGGGCATCGACGCGACCTCTCTGGCTGACTGCGAGGCCAACCCCAACGTCACCATTGACACCTTCTACACCAGCAACACCGGCTACCTCGGCTTCAACCTCAATAACCCCATCACCGGCGACATCAACTTCAGAAGAGCTGTTGCCTACTGCCTGGATACCGAGAGCGTTTCCCTGATCGCGGCTGACGGCTATGCCCAGCCCTGGGATACCGGCTCCTACTGGGGCAACACCACCGCTTACAAGAATCCCATCCCCGCCCGCGAGCAGGATCTGGAGAAGGCCAAGGAGTACCTGGCTGCTTCCTCCTACAACGGTGAAGAGGTCGAGATCATGGCCTCCATGCCTTTCCTGGTAGCGCAGGCTGAAGTTCTGCAGAGCCAGATGGAAGCCATCGGCATCAACGTCAAGGTCTTCTCGACTGACTTTGCCACCAGCATGGCCACCACCGCCTGGGGCTCCACCCAGTGGACCATGATGGTCAACTCCTCCGTCTGGACGAGACTGGCCTCTTCCTGCAACCTCTGCCTGAAGTACATGTCCACCGGTAACAAGGCGCAGTGGAACAATGAGCGCGTGCAGGAGCTGCTCGTTCTGGGTGACGTCACGCCCGACGGCCCCGAGCGCGAGGCGATCTATTTTGAGATCCAGGAGCTGATCGCTGAGGAGATTCCGTACATCGGCATCGGCAGCGGCGCCAGCTTCCACGGCCGCCAGTCCACCTGCGGCGGCGTGCTGATGTTCGAGGACAACTGCCACGACTACAGCCACGCTTACCGCGTTGTCGAGGGCTAAATCCCCGCATTAAGCAACTTTTTCCCATGATCCGGCTTCGGATCGTGTAAGCTTTGGGGCAGCGGGCGATACATATTATATATATGCCGCCTCGCTGCCCACATCCAATCACGTGATAAGTTCTATTAAGAAAGGGTAATGCATCCTATGTTACGCTACGCAATTATCCGTATCCTGTGGCTTATCCCGATCCTCATCTGCGTTACGTTTATCGTCTTCACGCTGGTTGATTTCGCGCCCGGTACCGTCGTTGACCTGATGATCACGCCTTCGATGACCCCCGAGCAGATCGACGAGCTGAAAGCAGAGTATGATCTGGATAAACCCATGATTTACCGCTACGGTAAGTACATGTATAACCTTGTAACCAAGGGCGACCTTGGTACATCCCAGATGAGTAAGGAACCCGTCGCATTCGCGTTCTTCAGCCGTATGTGGTACTCGGTGTCCCTCTCCTTCTCGGGCCTCATCCTGGGTGTTATCATCGCAATTCCGCTTGGCATTCTGGCCGCGAAGGTCGCGGGCACGATCTGGGATAACCTGATCACCGCCTTCACCCTGATCGGCCTGTCCATGCCCGGCTTCTGGCTCAGCCTGATGCTGCTGCGCTGGTTCACCTTCAAGATCAAGCTGCTGCCTTCCGGCTATGACGGCACATGGCAATGCTACGTTATACCCACCATCGCGGCGGGCCTGACGCTGAGCTCCATCGTCTGCCGTCAGACCAGATCCGCCATTCTGGAAGTCTCCAAGCAGGACTACCTGCGTACCGCGCGCGCCAAGGGCGTGCCGGAGCGTCAGGTTACCATCCGTCATAAGCTGCGCAACGCCTGGATCCCGATCATCACCCAGCTGGGTGGTCTGGTCGCCGGTTCTCTGGCCGGTAACGCGGTTATCGAGCAGATCTTCACCTGGCCCGGCACCGGCCGTCTTCTGGTCACCGCCATCAACCAGCGTGACGAAATGATGACCTGCGGTCTCGTCATCCTGACCGCCACCATGTTCTCCATCGTTCTGCTGATCGTTGACATCGTCTACGCGCTGGTCGATCCGCGCATCAAGTCTGCGTATGTCAGGAGCAAGAAGCGCAAGAAGAAAGGAGCGGCTGCGGCATGAGTAAGAAAGCTGCCTTTGCAACTCCGGACGGCCCCATCGTCTATAAGAAGAGAAGCCGTCTCATGGAAACCTGGAACAGCCTGAAGACCAACCCCGGCGCCGTTTTCGGCCTGATCGTGGTCGCGCTGTACATTCTGATGATGATCCTCTCCTTCGTGCTCTACACGAGAGAAGACGTCGTCGCCATCAACGGTAAAGAAATGTTCCTCCGCCCCAGTGCGCAGCACTGGTTCGGTACTGACGAAAAGGGCCGTGACGTGTTCACCCGTATTATGTACGGTTCCCGTTACTCCCTGGCCGTCGGCTTCGGCGCCGTGGGCATCGGCCTGATCATCGGCGTCATCATCGGTGCCATCTCCGGCTACTTCGGCGGCGCCGTCGACATCCTCATCATGCGTTTTTGTGACGTTCTCTCCGCCATCCCCGGCACGCTGCTGTGCATGGTGCTTGTCGCCGCGCTCGGCCCCGGCCTGGTTAACCTGCTCGTGTCCATAGGTGTCACGTCAATCGCGGGTTACATACGATTGGCCCGTGCCTCAGTTTTGGCAACGCGCGGTAACGAATACGTTGAAGCCGCGCGCGCAATCGGTATGTCTGAAGTGCGTATCGCACTGACCCAGGTTCTGCCGAACAGCTTGTCTCCGCTGATCGTTGCCACCTCCGGTAACATCGCCAGCTGCATCCTGTCCGCTGCCGGCCTGAGCTTCCTCGGCTTCGGTGTTCCGGTGCCGCTGCCCGAGTGGGGCGCGCTGGTCTCCGGCGGCCGTACCTACATGCTCAAGGCCCCCTGGATGACGACCTTCCCCGGCGTCTTCATCATGGTCATCACCTTCGCCTGCGCTCTGCTGGGCGACGGTCTGCGTGATGCTCTTGACCCGAGACTCAAGAAGTGAGGTCAGACACTATGAATGAAACTTTGAAGAACAACACCGCAGCAGCGGAAGTGGACACTCGTGAGACTGTCCTTGAGGTCAAGGACCTCGTCGTGCAGTATGTCCTGAAAGAAGCCACGGTCGAAGCCGTCAACGACATCAGCTTCTCTCTGAAAGAGGGCGAAGCGATCGGCCTCGTGGGCGAGACCGGCGCCGGCAAGACCACCACAGCGCTTGCGATTCTGAACCTGGTTCCGGATCCCCCCGGGGTCATCCAGCAGGGCAGCATCAGCGTCTGCGGCAATGACATGCTGAACCTGGATGTCAAGGAACTGCAGAAGATCCGCGGTAAAGACATCGCCATGATCTTCCAGGATCCCATGACCTCCCTGAACCCCGTGCTCGTCGTCGGCGAGCAGATCGCAGAGAGCGTGCGTCTGCATGAGGACGTCACCCCTGCGCAGGCCTTTGAACGCGCCGTCGAGATGCTCGAGCTCGTCGGCATCCCCGGCGCCCGTGCGCACGACTATCCGCACCAGTTCTCCGGCGGCATGAAGCAGCGCGTGGTTATCGCCATCGCGCTGGCCTGCAACCCGAAGATCCTGATCGCGGACGAGCCGACCACCGCTCTGGACGTTACCATTCAGGCTCAGGTTCTGAGCATGATGAACGACCTGAAGGAAAAGTTCAACACCGCGCTCGTCATGATCACGCACGACCTGGGCGTCGTTGCGAAGATGTGCGACAAGGTCGCCGTTATGTATGCCGGCCGCATCATCGAGTCCGGCACGCTGGAGGATGTTTACAACACCACGCTGCATCCTTACACGGAAGGCCTGTTCAACTCTCTGCCCCGCATCAACAACAAGGGCGCCGAGCTCAAGCCGATCCCCGGCATGATGCCCGACCCGACCCGCCTGCCGAAGGGCTGCGCGTTTGCGGAGCGCTGCAAGTACGCCACGGAGCGCTGCTTCGAGGAGCGTCCTGCCAGCCGCTATGTCAACGACACGCACACCGTCGCCTGCCTGCGTTACGACGAGCCTGATTTCCACATTGAGGGGGTAGAAGAATAATGGCAGATAATATTATTGAAGTAAAGAACTTAAAGAAGTACTTTAAGACCCCCCACGGCACCGTTCATGCGGTTGACGATGTCAGCTTCAACATTGAGCGCGGCAAGACCCTTGGCGTCGTCGGCGAGTCCGGCTGCGGCAAGTCCACTCTGGGCCGTAACATCATCCGCCTGCAGGATCCGACCGCCGGCCAGGTCATCTATGACGGCCAGGACATCACGGATCTGAGCAACCAGCAGATGAAGAGAATGCGTCATGACCTGCAGATCATCTTCCAGGATCCGTATTCCTCCCTCAACCCGAGAAAGACGGTTATGGAGATCATCTCTGAGCCCATCCTCTTCAACAAGCTGATGAAGGGCTCCAGCAAGCAGGACGTTGAAAAGCGCGTCCGCGAGCTGATGGATACGGTCGGTCTGGCGCAGCGCCTGATCAACTCCTATCCGCACGAGCTCGACGGTGGCCGCCGTCAGCGTATCGGCATCGCCCGTGCCCTGTCCCTGAACCCGAAGTTCATCGTGTGCGACGAGCCCGTCTCCGCGCTGGACGTCTCCATTCAGGCGCAGGTTCTCAACCTCCTGAAGGATCTTCAGAAGGAAATGGGTCTGACCTACATGTTCATCACGCATGACCTCTCCGTCGTCAACTACTTCTCTGATGACATTCTGGTTATGTACCTGGGCATGGTCGTTGAGAAGGCTCCGGCCGAGGTTCTGTTCAAGAACCCCATTCACCCCTACACCAAGGCGCTGCTCAGCGCCATCCTGGTGCCGAAGGTCAATGGCAACCCGGATCACATCTCTCTGCGCGGCGAGGTTACCTCTCCCATCAACCCGCCGGACGAGTGCCGCTTCACCCGTCGCTGCGACTATGTCTGCGACACCTGCAAGGCCGGCACGCCTCCGCTCATCGAGATCGAGCCGAACCACTTCGTGGCCTGCCACTGCGTGAAGCCCGAGGGCATCACCCTGCAGCGCACCGTTGGTGTGTAAGCTGAACAATTAGAACGAATTGCCAAGTGCCGCCGCAACAGCGGTTGCACTTGGCAATTTCTATAAGCGGAGGCAGGCCGCCTCCCTCTGCCGAGCCCGTCGGCTCAGTAGGGAAGTGCATCTGTTTATCTTCAACAAATAATATAGAATGAATATAAGGAGGACCCCCCCCATGCCCATGAACAACGAAGGCAAATACGGCCACCTGATTATGCAGGAGTGCATCCTGCCCGAGCGTCTTGCCAAGCCCGAGGTCGTCGAGCAGTACGAAAAATTCGGCAAGCGCATCCATTGGGTCGATAACAACAACATCCCCGGCGCGTTCCAGATGAACACAAGCTGGTACAAAAAGCCCAACCGCGAGTTCTCCGTCCCCGGCAAGGGCGTCATGGCGCCGCACGCGCACGACTGCGCGGAGATTCTGGGCTTCTATGGCTCTGACCCCGAGCATCCCGAGGAGCTGAACGGCGAAATCGAGTTCCATATCGACGGCGAGAAGCACATTTTCACCAAGAGCACGATGGTTTTCCTGCCCGCCGGTCTGCCGCATTGCCCGCTGGTCATCAACCGCGCCGACCGCCCGATTTTCCATTACAGCGTCCTCATGGCGGAGACCTATTCCTACCTCGACCCCGAAACCGGCGAGCCCATCGCCAAGGATTGATGCCGCGCGCCCACTTAATTCGGTAATAATTTCATAATATTTTTTGCAGAACTCTTGCAATATTCCGAGAGATGTGTTATGCTCTCTTCACTGGTATTTTGACTGAAAAAGCAGGTCTGGGGTAACCGCGTTTCTTTCAGTATACATAATACCGGCTGTAAGGAAACCCCGATTTTGCGCATCGCGTAAGGTCTGGGTAAGCAATCAAAATTGCGAGAAAATGAAAACAAGGAGAAGAATTATGAAGAAGACTGTCAAAATTCTTAGCATCGTTCTTGCCCTCGTTCTCGTGGTCGGCCTGTTTGCTGCCTGCGGCGGTGATACTGGTACCGATGAGCCCGTCAATGATGAGCCCGAGGTCACCATGAACACCGAAGATGGCGGCGCCCTGTCGATCGATGGCGGCGAGATCACTGCAGAAACCAAGTTTAAGGATGACCTGACCATGGCCATCGGCGACTTCGCGACCAGCAACCCCCTGAACCCCGCGTTCATCCTTGCTGGCTGCAACTACATCGTCACCATGGTTTGGGATAGCCTGCTCCGCCGTGACGCCGATCTCGTGAACCAGCCCTGCCTGGCCACCGAGGTCACCACTGAGGACTACATCACCTGGCATGTCAAGCTGCGTGAAGGCGTCAAGTGGCACGACGGCGGCGACTTCACCGCTGCTGACGTTGAGTTCACCTTCGATTACATCATGTCCACTCCTGGTGCTGTTGCGCAGCAGAAGTGGGGCTGCGTCGACCACTGCGAGATCTACCATGACTACACCATGGACATCGTCCTGAAGTACCCGAACGTTGACTTCGACACCTACATGGTCGAGCCCCTCTGCTCCGGCATCTACTCCAAGGCTGCCGTCGAGGCGGATCCCGAGAACGGCATGATGATCGGCACCGGCCCCTGGGTTTACGAGGAAGCCATCCCCGGTAACTACCTGAAGCTCTCCGCCAACGAGAACTACTGGGGCGAGAAGGTCAACGCCAAGACCCTGACCATGAAGGTCGTTCTTGAGCAGAGCGTCGTCACCATGATGTTCCTCAATGGCGAGCTTGACTGGTGCGGCGCGACCGTCGACGAGCTGCCCAACTTCGAGGGCGTCGAGGGCATCAAGTCCTCCACCTACGTCACCTCCAACACCCTGTACCTCGCGTTCAACATGTGCAACCCCCTGATGAGCGACATCAACTTCCGTAAGGCTGTTGCCCACGCCATCGATCCTGAGGTCTGCACGCAGGTCTGCAGCCAGGGCTACGCTGTCACCCACGATAGCGCTGCTTACTGGGGCGGCCGTACCGATTACAAGAACCCCAACCTCCCCTTCTGGGAGCAGGATCTTGAGAAGGCCAAGGAGTATCTGGCTGCTTCCGCTTACAACGGCGAGACCGTCCAGATCATGGCCTCCATCCCCGGCTTCACCATTCCTGTCGCCGAAGTGTTCCAGGAGCAGCTCGAGGCCATCGGCATGGTCGTTGAAGTTGACCAGCCCGACAACGCTTCTCTGACTGCCCGCAC
>JAZSQG010000053.1:0-7164 GCA_045537855.1 Oscillospiraceae bacterium | reverse complement strand
CTTCCAAAAAAGTTTGAAAAACCCAGGGATAAAACGTGAAGGGGGCCCTTTGCCCCCTTCACAATTCCCCGCTACTCTGTCGCGCAGGCCTTTATCATGGTTTTTCGACAGACTCAGGAGAGATGCAGACGCATCTCTCCTTTTGTGTTTTTCTTGTGTTTTTTCTGCAGCCGCAGCCGCTCAGTTGAAGAGCTGGGCGATGGGACTGTCGGGGCTGAGGATGAGGGTCTTTTCGTCCCCGCTCATGGCCTCCTTCATGGCGTCCAGGGCGATCATGAAGTTGTAGAAATCCGCTTCATCCCCGGTGTCGTAGACTTCGCTGAGGATGCGCATATATTCCGCATCGCCCTCCGCCTTGAGGATCTCGGCCTGGGCTCTGGCCTCGGCCACCAGAATTTCCGCCTCCTTGTCCGCCTGGTTGCGGATCTCCTTGGCGGCCCGCTCGCCTTCGGCCAGCTCACCGGCGGCGATGTTGTTGCGTTCGCTGATCATGCGGGCGTAGACCGCGCTCTTGTTGTCGTCGGGCAGGTCCAGCTTCTTGGTCTCCACCGCCAGCATGCGGATACCGTAGCGGCCGAAGGAGTCACCGATGTTCAGCATGATGGCTTCCACCACCGCCCCGCTGCGGCCGCTGATGATCTCGTCCCGGGTCATGGAGCTCATGACGGTCTTCAGGGCGTTGTAGACATTGGCGTTGATGCGGCTCTCGGCGTTTTCGATGCTGCCGGACAGGGATTCGATGAAGAGCCGGGGATCCTCAATGGTCCAGATGGCGAAGCAGTCGGCAATGAGGGAGGTCTTGTCCGCCGTGAGCAGGTCGCTCACCGGCAGGTCATAGAGCAGCACCGTGTTGGGCAGGGTGCCGGTGCTCTGCACGAAGGGGAGCTTGAAGTAGAGGCCGGGCCGGTCCTTCACATCCACCACCGCGCCGAACTGGCTGATGACGCCGTATTCGTTTTCCTTTACCACGAAGAGGCAGCTGCTCAGGAGGATGAGCACAAGGAGGATGACAACACCCACGATGATCCGGGCTGCGTTTCTGCGCTTTGCCATATCAGTTGCCCTCCTTTCCTTCGGTGCCGCCGGTAAAATCGTCCAGAGGCAGGACCGTGGTCATTTCGCTGCCGTCCTCGCCCATGATGACCACCTTCATGCCCGGGAAGACCTGGGCGATCATTTCATAATACAGGCGCTGGCGGGTGATCTCCGGGAAGCGGGAATACTCGCTGTAAAGCTCGGTGAAGCGGGAAGCCTGACCCTGGGCTTCGGCGATGCGGGCCTGCTTGTAGGCCTCCGCCTGCTGCAGGATCTGGTCGGCGTTGGCTTCCGCTGCGGGGAGCTCTTCGTTTGCGTACTTGTTGGCGTTGTTGATGGCGGTCTCCGCTTCCTGCTTGGCGGTCTCCACCGCCTTGAAGGCCTGCTGCACCTCCGCCGTGGGCGGCTCGGCGTCCTGCATGGCGATGTTCACCAGGCTGATGCCCAGATCCTCCTCATCCAGACGCTGGGAGATCTTCTCCTTGATGATGCCCTGGATCTCGGATTTGCCGGTGGTGATGACGTCATCCACATTGTAAAGGCCGATGGTATCCCGGATGTAGCTCTGGCAGAGCATTTTCAGGATTCCCACCGGGTCCTGGCTGTTGTAGAGGTACTTCACCGGGTCCACCACCCGGTACTCCACGTAGAAGTCCACATTGACAAAGTTGAAGTCCACGGAGATCATCACGGACTCGTCCTCGATGGTCTGGCCCGAGTACAGATCGTAGCCGATGGCCAGACCCTGCACGGCCTTGCTGACAATGTCCTTCTCCTGGATGAGGGGAAGCTTGAACTTCAGGCCCGGGGTGGTCACCACGCTGGGCTTGCCGAAGGTGGTGATAACGGCGTATTCATCCTCCTGCAGCTGGTACACGGAGCTGAAGATCAGGACGATGACCAGCAGCAGCGCCACCGCGCCTCCCAGGAGCAGCGGGAGTCTCCGCTTTTTCGGGGGCTCCATGGGAATGGTCCCGTCATCCGCCGCTGCGGCACGGGCCTTCTTCGCTCTGGCGGACATAAGTCCCGCTGCCGCCACCAGGACGAGCAGCACCAGAGTCATGCCGAATTTCATTTGCATCTTCTTCCTTTCAGGGTATATTTATCCGCCGTATGGCGCGGCGCGATATACTGGGGTTGTGAGTTCCGCCCGGTCTGCGGACGGGTGGGATTCAGCCCACGCTTTCGGAGAAGGGGCCCCGATAGTCTTTCCCGCAGAGGCTCTGATACGCGCAGACCAGATAGCGGCAGCCCTCCGGCGCGTCATAGTCGGAGAAAGTGACGCTGCCCGCGCCGCTGCGCCGGGCATATTCTCCGTAGCCGCTGCCGTCCGGCTCGCTGCGGTAGATGATATAGCCTTCCGCCCCGGGTACCCGGTCCCAGAAGAGGAAGTTCATTCCTTCCTGCCGGCTCAGGGTCAGGCCCTGCACCTGCTCCGGCTCCTGCACATAGCGCAGGTTCAGGTCCACATCCCCGGTAATGCCGTCCACCCGGCCCGTGGCGCTGTACTGCCAGTAATCGTAGCTGCCGTTGTAGCGGGGCTGCACGGTCCAGTGGGCCAGCCACACCGGGAAGCCGCCTTCCTCCAGTGCCCTGCCCACTTCATCCTCCAGCATGCTCACGCCGGCATAGACGGCCGCGTTATAGCCTGCGGCCTCCATGGCCCGGCAGAAGGCCACGCAATTGTTGGCGTGCTGCGCGCCGCTGAGATTCGCGTCATAGAGGCGGCCCAGCAGCCCGCCGGAGGGGTTGGAGGCCAGCTCATAGTCCATGACCACCGGAAGTGTCAGGCTGTGCCCTTCCAGCAGCTGCAGCAGATAATCCGCCTCCGCTTCCGCTTCCAGAGGGGTGACGGCCTGGGAAAAGAAGTAGACTCCGGTATCCAGCCCGGCGGCCTGCGCCCCTTCCAGATTGGCCAGGAAATTGTCGTCGGTGTTCAGCGTGCCCTCTTCCCCATAGCCCCGGTAGCCTGCCCGGATAAAGACGAATTCCACGCCGTCTGCCCGCACGGCCTCCCAGTCGATCTCCCCCTGATAACGGGCCACGTCGATGCCCCGGGAGACGGCTGCGGCGAGTTTATCCCAGCGGGCGTAAACCGTTTCGTCGCCGGTCATACCCGCATCCCCGTCAAAGGGTGTCCGGAACTCGCTGTCCCGGTACCAGCCCGCAAAGCGGTAGCCCTCCCGGCTGGGTGCGGCGGGCAGCACCGGGGCTTCGCCCCAGGCGGTGTAAACCGGCGCCACCTCGCTGCCGCTCCAGCTGTCGAAGCGCAGGGTGACGATCTGGATCCAGCGGGCGTAAAGGTCGGTATCCCCGCTGCGGGGCCGGGAAAAGTCAAAGGGGGCGCTGAGCCGGGCATCCTCATACCAGCCGCCGAACCAGTAGCCTTCCCGCTCGGGCGTGGCGGGCATGGGAATTGCCTCGTCCATGCGCACCTGAAAGCGTTCAAAAAGGCCCGGCCCGTACAGGAGGTGCCCGGCGGCATCCTGCCCGGCGTCCCGGAGGGTGACGGTATAGGGCGCCTTTGCCAGCAGGCTTCCCGCCGTGCGCTCCACCGTGTCCATGGGGGAGGCGTGCAGCTCGCCCCAGCGCAGAGCCCGGCTTCCTCGGGCCAGCAGCTCCGCCGCGTCAAAGATCACCACACTGTCCCGCACGGAGATGCCGCAGACGCCGCCCTCGGCCCGGAGGCTTCCGCCTCCGTAGATATGCAGCTGCCCCAGTACCGTGATGCCGCTTCTTTCGCCGCTGATGCGGCTGGAGCCCTGCAGGCGGATGGTGAGGCTGCTTTCGGAAAAAACGCCGGAGCCCCGGAAGCCGGAAGTGATCTCCGCGTCCGTCAGGGTCAGCGTCCTGCTTGCAGGGTCATATTCGGCCGTGCCGCTGCCGGCCCGGCAGCTTCCGCCGCCGGACAGATCCGTATTCCCCACCCAGACCCTGCCGGGCTGGCGGAGGGCCGCCCCTCCGTGGAGGAGGACGGCGATGATGAGCGCCAGAAAGAGGGCGCAGATGCAGTTGCGAATCCGTTTCATATTCATTATTATACATGAACTGCAGCCTTCGCGCAAGTACGCCTCCGGGAGAGGGAAAGCGGGCTGCCGGATTTCCGGCAGCCCGCACGGTTGTTGCGGCAGGGACGGTTCAGCAGACCTGACTCTGCCGGTACAGGATGGCAGCATTGGCAAAGTCTGCCAGATAGCTGGGGTCATCGGGGTCCGGCGCACCGAAGGAGGCAGGTTTCGCCTCCGCTTCGCCCCGGAGGATCTTTTCGCAGAGGGCGATCATGTCCAGCACGATCTGTCTGCGCAGGGGGTTGAAGGTGGTGGGCTTCTCCCCGTAGGGCAGGAAGGGGCTGTCTTCAAAGCTGCCCTGGGCCTGGCCCCGGTGGCCGCCGAACCAGGCATAGTCCTCCCACCGGGCAAGCTTTACATCCAGAGCTTCCAGATTGGATTTGTACGCCGAGAGAGGAAGCGCGCCGGGTACGCTCATGAGGACGAAAATGCCGGAGCCGAAGGCGTCGCCGCAGAAGAGGCAGCGGTGCCCGTGGTCGGCAAAGACCATGCTGCCGGGGGTGTGTCCATAGCAGGCAGCCGCCTCCACGGTGATGCCGCCGCCCAGGTCGATGATGTCCCCATCCTCCAGGAAGCAGAGGGCTTCCGGGGAGACGGCGTCGCCCGGGAGCGCCTTTTCCCGGGCGGAGATGTAGACCCGGCCGAATTCCCCGGCGTGGCGCATATGGTCCCCATGGGCGTGGGTGACCGCCAGATCGATGGGCTTATCCGTGAGGGTCTGCAGCAGGGGGAGAATGGGCCCCCGGCCCATGCCCGTGTCGATGGCCAGGGCCCGGTCCCGTCCCTCCAGCAGATAGTAGGAGGCGCCGGAATAGTCATCCAGCGCCCACACGCCGGGGCGGATGAGGGTGAAGCGGTCCCGGGCGCTGCGATCCTGGGCGAAGAGCCACCTGCGGAACTCCTCGTTTTCGTAGGCGGGCTCCCAGGCGGCGTGACCGGCGAAAGCTTCTGGATAGCCGAAGTGCTCGTGGATGTATCCGGGGGGATATTCGGTATAGCGCACATCGCCGCCGCAGGCGCGCAGGGCGGAAACCAGCAGGCGGGTGCCGTACATGGCGGCGCCCTGCCGGATGAGGCCCTTTGCCTCCACCGGGACGATGGGGTCGTCCGCCGCGTGGAAGGCCCACACCGGGATGTGGCGGATATCGGGCAGGGTCGTGGGGTCGCCCGCGCCGCAGATGGGGCCGCCGGCGGCAAAAATTTCGGGATAGCGGGCCAGATAGCGCCAGGTGCCCATGCCGCCCATGCTCAGGCCCGTGAGGTAGATGCGGTTTGTGTCCACGGGATTTTGGGCGGTGAACTTCCGCAGGAAGTCAAAGAAAGCCCGCTCGAAGGAGGGAAGCGCGAAGGTCCCCTCCGGCGGTGCCTGGGGAGCCAGCACATAGCAGGGCCTTTGGGCCTGCTCCTCCTCCCGCACCCAGACCACGGCGCCCCGGTTTCCGGCCACCTGCAGCTCATTGTCTTCTCCCCGCTCGCCGGAGCCGTGGAGGAAGATCACCAGAGGATAGCGTTTGCCCGCTTCCAAAGCGGGGGTGAAGAGGCGGTAGCGGCACTGACAGCCCTCCGGCTCTGTGTGGAGGCCGTAGGAGAACTTTTTTGCAAGCGCCACATATTCCGGGTCAAGGACCCGCTCGTTTTCTGCCATGTCCTGCTCCTTTCTGCCGTAAAAAAGCTTCCGTTCTTCTGAGAAAACCATAGCACATCCCGGCTCCCATTGCAAACGGAACAAATGCGCGCTTCGGTGCTTGCCCCGGGGCGGAAAGTGCGCTATACTGGGAAAAAACTGCCGGGTGATCCCGGCGAGATCGGGAGGATCATAATATGACCAATGTGGAGCAGATCAGCGGATTTTCCATGGACTTTTTCAGCCTGAAGGGCAAGGTGGCCATCGTCACCGGTGCCAATCAGGGTTTGGGTATGGGTTACGCCCTGGCCTTCGCCAGAGCGGGTGCCGACCTTTTCATTCCCCACCTGACCGACGATGTGGAGGACATCAAAAATCTCATCGAGGCCGAGGGCCGGAAAGTGGTTTTCTTCCAGGGCAACCTCCTGGACCGGGACTATCTGAAGGCCATCCCCGGCAAGTGTCTGGAAGCCTACGGCAAGATCGACATTCTGGTGAACAATGCGGGTACCAACTGCTTTGCCGATTTTCTGGAATTCCCCGATGAGGGCTGGGACCGGGTCATCAATGTGAACATGAACGCCGTGTATCTGCTGGGTCACGAGGTGGCCAAGATCATGGCAAAGCAGGGCCATGGCAAGATCATCAACATCGGTTCCGCCCTGAGCTACACGGGCGACGCCAAGTGCCCCGCCTACATCACCGCCAAGCACGGTGTCATCGGCATTACCCGCAGCTTCGCCAACGAGCTGGGCAAATACAACATCCAGTGCAACGCCATCTGCCCGGGCTTCATTTACACCGAGGTCAACAGCGCCATTTCCTCCGACCCCGAATTCTACAAGCACATCACCGACCGCATTTCTCTGGGCCGCTGGGGCAACCTGGGCGACCTGATGGGTACCGCCGTGTTCCTGGCCAGCAAGGCCAGCGACTACATCAACGGCGCGGACATCAAGGTGGACGGCGGCTTCTCCACCGTTCTGTAAGCAGCCATGTCCTTCTGCGAATGCCACGGCCATATTTTCATGGACGGGGCGGATTACCGCGCCGCCGTGAAGCGGCATAAGGCGGGGCCGGATACGGCCCTCGTTCGGGAGCGCCTCCGGGCGCTGGCGGAAGCGGGCATCGTGTATTACCGGGACGGGGGCGACAATCTGGGCGTCTCCGCCTGGAGTCGGGAGGCTGCGGCGGACTGGGGCATCGAATACCGCAGCTGCATCTTTGCCCTCCATGCCCGGGGGCAGTACGGCAGCATCGTGGGCCGCGCCTTTGACAATGCCGGGGACTTCCGGGCCCTGGTGCGGGAAGCAAAGGCTCGAAATGCGGATTTTATCAAGCTGATGATCTCCGGCATTCTGGATTTTCAGCGCTGGGGCGGTCTCAGCGGCGGCGGGCTGGACCTCAATCTGCTGCCGGAGCTGGTGAAGACCGTCC
>JAZSQG010000379.1:0-3428 GCA_045537855.1 Oscillospiraceae bacterium | reverse complement strand
GGCAGCTGGAGGACCCGGAGGCCCTGAAGAAGCGTTACGGGCTTCTGCCGCCTCTGGTCTACGCGGTGGGGGACGGGAATCACAGCCTCTGCACCGCAAAGCAGTGCTGGGAGGAGCTGCGGGAGCAGCTCAGCCCCCAAGCGCGGCAAACACACCCCGCCCGCTTTGTGCTGGCGGAGCTGGTGAACGTTCACGAGCCCTCCATGGAATTTGAGCCCATCCACCGGGTGCTGTTTGATACCGACCCCGCCGCCTTCCTCCGGGAAGCCCGGGACTTCTTCGCCCCCGCCGGGGCGGAGTCCAATGCCCTGCAGTGCATCGCCGGGGAGGAAGTCTGCAGCTTCTCAGTGGGCGGCACCATCGGCGAGAGCATCGCCCGCTGCCAGCAGTTTATGGAAGACTACCGGCAGCGCCACGGGGGCGAGATCGACTACATCCACGGAGAAGAGGAGACCCGGGCCCACTGCGCCGGGAGCGGCCGGGCAGGCATCCTGATGCCGGAGCTTCCCAAGAGCGACCTGTTTGACTCCATCGCAAGGAGCGGCGCCTTCCCCAAGAAGAGCTTCTCCATCGGCCCCGCCCGGGACAAACGCTACTATCTGGAGTGCCGGCGCATCGTACCCTGAGCGTTACAGAAAAAGGAGGCGGACGCCTTGCGCATCGACCTTCATGTTCACACCACCGCCTCAGACGGCACCTTCACGCCCTCTGAGGCGGTCGCTCTGGCCCGGGAAAAGGGGCTGGACGCCATCGCCATCACCGATCACGACACCATGGACGGCTGGCTGGCCCTGCCGGAAGCCTGCCGCAGCTTTGCGCTGCCGGGCATCGAGCTCAGCAGCCGCTGGCTGGGGCAGGAAATCCACGTGCTGGGCTACTTCACCGACCCGGGCCGGCTGCGCACCGCCGAGCGCGCCCGGGTCGACCGCATGTACCGCAACGGGGAAATCCTCCGCCGCCTGCAGGCGGACGGGGTGGACATCTCCCTGGATGAGCTGCACCGGCGTGGGGGCGGCGGCAGCATCGGCAGGCCCCACATCGCCGCCCTGCTGGTGGAAAAGGGCTATTTTTCCACGGTAAACGAAGCCTTCGCCCGGTGGCTGGGGGAAGGCAGGCGCTATTATGTGCCCCGGGCGGAGTTCAGCCCCTGGCAGGCGGCGGAGGAGATCCGTGCCGCCGGCGGAAAAGCGGTGCTGGCCCATCCCCTGCAGTACCGGCTGGAGGCGGATGCACTGACGGAGCTGGTGCGGCGCTGCGCGGAAGAAGGCTTCTGCGCTCTGGAAGCCCTCTATACCGGCTATGACAGCGGTGAAACGGCGCAGCTCAGCGCCCTGGCCCGGCGCTTCGGGCTGGGCATCACCGGCGGCAGCGATTTTCACGGCAGTACCCGGCCCAACAACATTCTGGGTGAGCCGGAGGTGCCCGGCGCCCTGCTGGAGGCCCTGAAACATGGTAACTAAACCCTGCATCTGGCTCATCGGAGAGGCCCCGGGAGAAAGCCTGAAAACGCTCTGCGCGGGCCGCTGCACTCTGCTGCACCGGGAAGCGGAAAACTGGAACCGGGACCTGAGTCCCTGGCCCGCAGCGGCCCTGCGGGAGGGGGACGAAGCTTTCTCCGGCGGGGCGGAGGCCTTTCTCGGGCAAATCAGCGCGGAGCTTCTGAAACAGGAGGCGGCGCTGGGTCTGCAGCCCTGCTGGCGGGGCATCATCGGCTACTCCCTGGCCGGGCTCTTCGCCCTCTATGCCCTGACGAAAAGCGAGCTCTTTTCCCGGGCGGCCTCCGTTTCCGGCTCCCTGTGGTTTGAGGGCTGGACGGACTATCTGGCCGCTACCCCGCTGGGGGCGGGAAAACACATCTACCTCTCCCTGGGCAGCAAAGAAGCAAAAAGCGGCAATCCCCGCATGCGCAGCGTGGCAGACTGCACGGAGCGCACCCTGGCGCTGCTGCAAAGCCGGGGCGCGGCGGCCACCTATGTCCGCAATCCCGGGGGCCACTTCACCGACCCGGAGGGGAGAATGGCAAGGGCCATCGACTGGCTGCTGCAGGCGGAGCCCCTCTGAAGTGCAGGCAAATCCGAACCGTAGGGAATCTCACAAGGCCGGGCACGGCGATTTTCACTCCGGCGCTGACAAAAGAAAGGAAGACTGCAGATGAACGGAAAAAAGATGGTGCTGCGGGCACTGGCCTTTGCCCTGTGCCTGCTGCTGATTTTGCCCGCAGCCGCAGCCTCGGACCGATATTTAACGACACAGGAAAAGGCGGAGGCGCTCTATGAACTGGGCCTGTTCCAGGGCAAGGGCACGCTTGCGGACGGCAGCCCGGATTTCGCGCTGGCCGATGAAGCCACCAGAAACGAAGCGGCCACCATGCTCATCCGTCTGCTGGGGCAGGAAACCAAGGCCAAAGCCCAGTATCAGGCAGGGGCCCTGCAATGCCCCTTTTCCGACGTGCCCAACTGGGCAAAGGGCAATGTGACCTGGCTGTATGAAAACAGCTATGTCAACGGCGCCACGGCCAGTACCTACAACGGTGCAGGCACCATCACCGCCCAGCAGTTTGTGGCCCTGCTGCTGCGCAGCCTGGGCTATTCGGAGACCCTGGGCGACTTCAGCTATTCCGGGGCTCTGGACTTTGCCCGGGAAAAAGGGCTGCTGGATGCCGCCCAGAGCAGCCGCTACAGCCAGTCTTTCGTGCGCGGGGACATGGTGGAGCTCTGCTATACCACCCTGTACCTGCCCATGCGGGATTCCGGGCGCACCCTTTACCAGCAGCTGGAACTGCAGGGCGTGTTCAGCCGCAGGGAAGCCGATACCATCCCCGCAGCCTCTGAACTGACGCTGCAGCTGAAATACAGCGGCGGCGGCCGGGAAAGCCGCTGGTATGTGCAGGAAGCCACCGTGAGCGCGCCGATCCTCACCGATCTGGATCGGGATGGCAGCCAGGAACTGTTGTTCACCGCCCGCTCCATTTTCTGTCTGGACCCGGTGACCGGCGAAAGCAAATGGAACATCTATTCCGGCATGGACCGCTCCACCGAGTGGACGGGCAGCGGCTCCCAGGACTACGGCCGCTGCGGCGTGAGCATGCAGGTCTGCGACCTGGAGGGTGACGGCCGCCTGGAACTGGTGACGGTGCATACCAATTACAGCAAGAGCACCAGCTGCATCGCCGTTTACGACGATCAGGGCTATTTCAAGGCCGGCTGGCCCCGCTACACGGAAAAGCCTGTGTACAGTCTGGAAATCTGCGATTTTGAAGGGGACGGAAATCTGGAGATCTGCATCGCTCTGGGGACCGGCTCCAACGATATCCCCGCGCTGTACATCTTTGAGCATGACGGGAGCATCCGCAGAGGCTGGCCCCAGTACAGCTTCTACGGCACGTTCAGCAACTCCATGGCCTCGGCCGATCTGGACGGAGACGGCAG
>JAZSQG010000107.1:0-3411 GCA_045537855.1 Oscillospiraceae bacterium | reverse complement strand
AAACTATGTGGCGGATCTCTGGGACTGGGAGGAGAAAGCCCGCTGGCGGGAAGAAGAATTCCCCAAAGAGCTGCAGAGGGCCTTTGATACCGGCCGCCGCCTGACCCTGGCTGCCATGGAGGAAGCAGCGGAATGAAACTTCAGCTTGTGAGCTACCGCCACGCCGCCAGCGAAGCGGGAAAGAGCATCACCGAGCTGCCGCCGGATGAGGCGCTGGCGCTGGCGGAAGCGCTGTACTGCCGCAGCGCCTGCAAGGCCCACAGAAGGTTTGAGCCTGGGGTGTTTCCCCGGTATTATCGGGAGCGGCTGCAGGTGGAACGGCTGCTGTATGACAGCTTTCGGGCCCGGGGAGGCATGCCGAAGCGGGAGCATCCCCTGTACTTCACCCTGCAGGCTTCGGAAAGCCTTGCCTCGGGCTTCGGCGATCCCCGGGAGATTCGGCTGGAGCTGGATTCTCTTAGGGATGAAGACGTCAGCTTTACGCTGGGCGACAGCATGGCCCTGTACTACGGGGGAGCGCTGAAAAGCGTGCTTACAAAGGCGGAGCTGCTGCAGATGCTGGAAGCGCATCATAACGATGTAACGGCCCTGCTGCCCGGCGCAGCGGAGCCGGGTGACTTTGTGGAAGCCCAGCTCTGGTCGGAAGCCTGGGGCTGACAGCGGAACGGAAAACAGAAAAAGGGCCTGCACCCGGGTGGGTGCTGTCCCTTGGTTTTGGATGCGTGGGAGGCTTATGCGTACTTCTTCGCAGTGACCTTCTTGATGACGATGAGGGTCACCAGCATCAGCACGATGCCCAGAGGCAGGCAGACATACACATTCTGCACGAAGCCGGAGATCACGAAGCTGACGAAGCTGACAATGGCCACGGTGATGGCGTAGGGCAGCTGGGTGGACACGTGGTTCACATGGTCACACTGGGCGCCGGTGGAGGCCATGATGGTGGTGTCGGAGATGGGGGAGCAGTGGTCGCCGCAGACGGCGCCGGCCAGACAGGCGGAGATGCCGATGATCAGCAGCTCGCTCTCCACGCCGAACATGGCGGTGACGATGGGGATGAGGATGCCGAAGGTGCCCCAGCTGGTGCCGGTGGCGAAGGCCAGCACGCAGGCCACCAGGAAGATGACGGCGGGCAGCATGTTGGTCAGGCTCTGGGAGGCGTTCTCCATCAGGCCGGCCACGTACACGTCAGCACCCAGCATGCCGGTCATGCCGTTGAGGGTCCAGGCGAAGGAGAGGATCAGGATGGCGGGGACCATGGCGATGAAGCCCTGGGGCACGCACTCCATGAACTCCTTGAAGCTGATGACGCGGCGGCACATGTAGTACACGAAGGTGATGATCAGGGTGATGAGGGCGGCCCAGGCAAGGGCAAGGGAAGCGTCACAGGCTTCGAAAGCCTCAAACACGGTGACGCCTTCGCCGGCGAAGAGGCCGCCGGTGTACAGCAGACCGATGATGGCCAGGATGATCAGAACGATGATGGGCAGGAGCAGGTCCAGAACCTTGCCCTTGGGGTTGACATCTTCACTTCCGGCGGCGGCATAGGGCCGGTTGGGGGTAGTGTACAGGTCGCCGTTTTTTGCGTTGCGCTCATGGATGGCCATGGGGCCGTAGTCAAACTTCATGAAGATGATGGCCAGAACCATGACGATGGTGAGCAGGGAATAGAAGTTATAGGGGATGGCCTTGATGAAGAGGGTGAAGCCGCTCATGCTGCTTTCGATGGCGGTGCCCTCCACGCTGGAGGCCACGGCGCAGGCCCAGGAGGAGATGGGGGCGATCATGCAGATGGGGGCAGCGGTGGAGTCGATGATATAGGACAGCTTGGCGCGGGAAATGCCCTGCTTGTCGGTGAGGGGGCGCATGACGCTGCCCACGGTGAGGCAGTTGAAATAGTCATCGATGAAGATCAGCACGCCCAGCAGGAAGGTGGCGAAGCCGGCACCGACCTTGGTCTTGATGTTGGCCTGCGCCCAGCGGCCGAAGGCGGCGCTGCCGCCGGCCTTGTTGACCAGGGCCACCAGGATGCCCAGCATGACCAGGAACAGCAGGATGCCCACGTCCCATGCGTCGGCCAGGGAGCCGATGAGGCCGTCATTGATGATGGTGTCGATGGCGCCCACCGGGCGGAAGCCCGTGTAGAACAGGGCACCGCTGAGGATACCGATGAACAGGGAAGAATACACTTCCTTGGTGATCAGGGCCATGACGATGGCCAGCAGCGGGGGCACCAGTGCCCAGGCGGTGCCGCCCAGTTCGTGACCGCTCAGCGCGTAGATGGCCGCAGCAACCACAAGCACGATCACCAGGCAGAGGCCGATGATAATACCTGCGCGGTTCTTCTTCTTTTCCATGTTTTCCACTCCTAACAAAAAAATCAGCCATGACCGGAGGAAACTCCGACATGACTGAAAGAACTGCACGCAGACAGACGGTGCGCACGGCACTCCCGGTTCATGACAGCGCTCCACTTCCGTGACAGTCCGCAGGATCTTCTCCGGCGGCCCGGGCAACGAAAACCGGGCATTTTCGCTCCCTCGGCGGCGTCCCCTTTCGCTTTCCGCTGCCCGGCGGTTTTGCAAAGCTACTGATGTCGGCCGCACCTCTATCATAACCTTTATGTATGTAAAGCAATCATACTATCCGCTTCCGCGCTTGTCAACGAAAACTTGCCCCTTTTGTCGGAGAGAAGGGGAGAAAAGAAAAAAAGCTGGCCATTTTCCGTTACATGGTTTACAATCAAAGCATAGAAAAGAAAAAGAAAGGAACACGGCATATGCAGCAAGGAAAGAATCTTCCCCCTCTCGCAGTGGAACCCTGGGACCGGGAATGGGGCGTTGGCGTCAGCGGGCTTGACCCGGAGCCGTCTCCCTTCCCCCGCATCAACCGGATGCTGAAGTGGCTCCGGGAGCTGGACTCCACGGCGGACGCCCAGCGGGCAAAAATCGTCACCGAGTGCTACGAAAAGTATGCAGCCTACAGCCCCTCCCTGCGCTGGGCCATGACCCTGCGGGAGATCTTCACCCGGGTAGAGATCCACATCTGGCCGGAGGAACTCATCGTGGGCGAGCTGGCCGCGCCCCCGGGCAGCGCCCCCATCTACCCGGAATTCAGCGTGGACTGGCTGGCGGATGAATTCCTCTACCGTCCCATGGAAGAACGCTCTAACGACCGTTATGTCATTTCTCAGGAAGTGAAGGATACGGTGTTTCAGACCCTGCAGCCCTTCTGGAAGGGCAAGACCGTTTCCGAAGCCATTCTGGCCTCCTACAGCCCGGAGGAGCGCAAGGGCGGTCATCTGGGCAAGGGCGTGGTGCTGGAGGGCCTGTTTATCTATGCCGGCGTGGGCCATGTCTGCGCCAATTATGAAAAGCTCTTCCGCCTGGGCTGGGCCGGTCTGCGGGCCCA
>JAZSQG010000040.1:0-1787 GCA_045537855.1 Oscillospiraceae bacterium | reverse complement strand
CCCTACAACGTGGCCAAGGCCGGCCTGAACCGTCTGTCCAAGTGCCTGGCCCACGAGTGGGGCCCCTACCACATCAATGTCAACGCCATCGCCCCGGGCTACACCCGCTCCAACCTGCTGGACGCCATGCCCCCCGAAGTGGCGGAGATGCTCACCAACATGATCCCCGTGGGCCGCTTCGGCGAGGCCATTGAGATCGGCGCTCTGGCCGTGTATCTGGCCAGCGAAGCCAGCGACATCACCACCGGCACCATCATCACCGTGGACGGCGGCTATTCCCTGGCCCGCTGAGGAAGCCCCGGACAGCCCAACACACAACCAAGCACAGAAAACGGACGAAGCTTTTCGCTTCGTCCGTTTTTTTGCGTCATGCTTCCAGACTGCGCCGGAAGGTGAGATAGGCTTCATCCTCGCCGAAAAAGGCGTCATAGTCCTTCAGCAGCTGCTCCATGGGCAGGGCCGCGGCATATTCCTCCATCAGTTCCGGGTCCCGGAGGGAGGAAAAATACAGGGGATTGCGCTTTGCGATATGCCAGTCCTCCTCCCTGCGCTCCGGCTCCTGCAGGGCCAGCAGGGGCGGCAGGCGCTTCAGCGCCTCAAGGCAGCGCTCCTGATCCCCCAGCAGCCGATATGCCTGCGCCCTGCCCAGGACATTCCAGAGCTTGCCGGGGAGGAAAAAGCCGGGGCAGCCGTCATCGAATACGGCGGCGAGCTTTTCATGGGCCCGGCTCCAGGCGATGCTCGTTTCATAGTCCCCGCTGCCTGTGAGGACATTGCACTTCAGCAGAAGCAGCGTGTTCATATCCTGATAAAGCTCCAGCAGGCAGCGCTCCGTATATTCTCCGAAGGCTTCGTCCTTCTGAAAGGCCAGCACCTGCGCCCTGCCCAGCCGCCGGGCGCGGTAGTTTTCGGGGCTCAGCTTGTCGATGGCGTTGAGGGCGCTGCGGTAATCGCCCAGCTCGCAGTAAATATTGCGCAGGATATTCAGGGCGTGGTCGGCCTTGCTGTTCTCTGTGCAGTTGTCGGCCACATCCCGGCATAAGGCGATGGCCCGGGCGACTGCCTGCTCCGCCTCGGCAGCCGCGCCCTCTTCGCCGCCTTTTTGGGACCTGAGCCGGAGACTGTGCATGAAGAGCAGATGCGCCAGCTGGGTCTTCAGCTCCGGGCTGTTGGGGTAGCGCTGCAGCCCGCTCTCCAGAATTTCCACGCTGCGCTGCAGATCCCCGCCATTTTCCGAATCCTTCAGGATCTGCCTGACCGCCTCGGCCATGCTGCCCTGATGATAGTCAAAGAGTCGGTCGATGGACACGCCGAACAGGGCTGCGATGGCGGGAAAAAGGCTGACATCGGGATAATGGATGTCATTTTCCCATTTGGAAACGGACTGCTCCGATACGCCCAGCTTTTCCGCCAGCTGTGCCTGGGTCAGCTTCTTTTCCTTGCGCAGGGTATAGATATTGCTTCCGATGCTCATGTTGTGCTCCTTTCACGGCTTGCTTTCTGCCCATAGTATGGCATAGCGCCGCAGCGTTTCACAGCTGGCAAACCGCTACTTTTTGCAGAAAAAATGCGACAAAAAAGCGACTTCCCGGTCAGAAGTCCGTTTTATGGGACAGGTGGCCTGCTATGATGTGACCGAAAGACGCGATCGCAGCCATCCCCCCCTTTTGACTGCATCCTACCGTCTTCTTTGTACCCTCCTTTTTTGTACCTCTCTTTCTACCTCTTTCTTCACACGCAGAGGCCGGGGAAGTCGGATCGTAGCCAGGTCGTTCTGTGAGCCAAGG
>JAZSQG010000208.1:0-6726 GCA_045537855.1 Oscillospiraceae bacterium | reverse complement strand
GGATTCCTCCACCTCGTGGACGCCCTCGTGGCAGTGGCCCAGCTCCAGACCCTTGGAGGTCTCCACCACCAGCTGCTGACCCGCCTCGGGACTCAGCCCGTTGGGGTCAAAATAATATACTTTACCGCGGTTGCGAAACCGCACACTGACAACTTCCGGCATGATAATCCTCTCTATTCCCCGGTGCCGGCGGCACCGGTTCCCATTTGGCTCACAAGATAGCCCATGCAGTGCCCGGGACTCACATAGACCCGGCGCATCTGACGGAGCTTTTCCACGCAGCTCCAGAGCTGAAAGGCCCGCTCCCGCTCCTCCGGGGGCCGTGTGCGGGCAAGGTCCGCCGCAGAGGCCAGCATCGCCTCCAGCAGCCGGTCAAAGGGCTCCCGCTCCAGCTTTTCCGCCCGGAAGGCCAGGCGCAGGAAGGCCAGCCGGTCCCGGCGGATGAAGGCTTCCGCCAGACTGTCCGCCTGCTGCGCTTCCCGCTCCCGGCCCGGATCTTCGGGCAGGGCGTTCAGGCGCAGGCAGCGGGAGCGCACGGTGCTGAGAAAGCTGCCGGGATTTTCCCCCAGCAGCAGGAAGGCCGCCCCGGCGGGGGGCTCCTCCAGCAGCTTCAGCAGGGCGTTCTGCCCGCTGACATTCATGGTATCCGCCTCCGGCAGGAGGAAGACCTTCCGGGCCGCCTCGTTGGGCAGCACCCAGGCTTCCTTGTGGAGGCTGCGCACCTGCTCCACGGTCATCTCCCGCTTGTCCGGCAGGCGCCGGAGGGTGATGAGGTCGGGATGGATGCCTTTCCCCAGCTTCCTGCAGTGGCTGCAGCTGCCGCAGGGCTTTTCCCCGGCACCGCCGCAGAGCAGGGCGGCAGCCAGAAAGGCGGCAAGGGCCTCCCGCTCCTTTGGGGGCCCGAAGATGAGCCAGGCGTGGGGCAGTGCTCCCCCGGCGGCCAGACTGCGGATATGGCTGTAAGGCTCCACCCGGGGCACCTCCCTTTCTTCAGCGGCAGCATCAGCGCAAACGCTATCAGGTTATTTTATCACGCAATGTGCATTTAAGCAAGAAACTTTCGCAGAATCCGGCGGTTTTCCATGTCCAGAGCCCGGAGACGGGCCACGGCCTCCTGCTGCCGGGCGGGGGAATTCTTTGCCCGGGCCCGGGCCACCAGCTCCGTCAGCGCCCGGGGCTCCACCTCCGCCAGGTCCAGGTCGCAGTCCTGGCCGATGTAGCGCAGGAAGGCCCGCACCTTGGGGTCGTAGACCACGCCCACCAGGGGCACCCCGTGGCCGGCGGAAAAGATGAGGCCGTGGAGGCGCATGGAGACCACCGCCTGCATCCGGGACATCACCCCGCTGATCACTTCCGGGGCGTCCGGGTGCCCCAGCCGGTAATGGGGGATCTCCAGACCGCTGCACACCGCATCGGCGGCGGCGCCGTCCTTCACATGGTCGATGCTGAGAAACACGGGGGTGAGCCCCGCTTCCCGGTAAAGCAGCTCCGCCGCTTCCCGGAAGGCGGCGGCCTTTTCTTCAAAGCCGGGCCAGGGACGCAGGGCAAAGCAGACATAGTTTCCTTCCGGAGGGATGCCCGCGCTGAGGAGGGCGCTGTCCGTCCGCTCCTGTCCGGCGGGGGGCAGGGTCAGGGAGGGGTCGGCAGCCAGGATGATCTCCGGCTCCGTGACGCCCATGCTTTGCAGCTCCCGCAGGGAGCTGTCCTCCCGGAGGGTGATGGCGTCCACGCAGCGGTTGATGACCCGGGCGGCCAGCTTCCGGTCGGCGGGGTACTGCACCGGGCCGATGCCGCAGCCGTACATCACCACCTTCGCCCCGTGGCGGTGGGCGCTCATGAGGGTATAGAGATAAAACCAGAGGCTCCGGCGGCTGGTGACGTCCTGAATGAGGCTGCCGCCGCCGTTGAGATACACCTTCACCTTCCTTGCCACCCGCTCAAAGGCGAGGATGTGGAAGGTATGCACCGCCTGCACCCGATAGCGCATGGCGGTCTCTTTGGGATTGCGGGAGACCACGTAGACAGGGATATCCGGATCCGCTTCCCGGATCTCCGCCAGAATGGCTTCCAGAATGGCTTCGTCCCCGGAATTGCCCCGGCCGTAGGCCCCGCAGACGGCGATGGCGTCCCGCCCTCCGCCCCGGCGCTGCCAGCGGCGCAGCACGGTGCGGTAAATGTCCAGCTGGGTCTCCACCGTGGCGGCAAGGGAAAATTCCCGCAGGGTCTTTTCATAGAGGTTTTCCGCCAGCGTCTTTCGCAGTTGTGCATCCTCCGCAAGGCGGCTGAGATGCGCCGCCAGAGTCTGATGGTCCCCGGGCTCAAAGAGAAGGCCGCTCACCCCGTGGTCAATGAGCCGGGGCACACCGCCCACCCGGGAACTGACGGTGGCCAGCTTCCAGCGGGCTCCCTCGGTGAGGGCGTAGGGGAAGGTCTCGCTGACACTGGACAGGGTATTGATGTCCAGAGACGCATAAAAGCTGTCGGTATCCGACACCCAGCCCAGAAAATGCACGTCTTTTTCCACGCCCAGCTCCCCGGCCAGATCGCGCAGGGCCCCTTCCTCGGCGCCGGAACCGGCGATGAGCAGGCGCAGCCGGGGGCTCGTCTTTTTCGCTTCGGCAAAGGCCCGGATGAGGGTGGCCACATCCTTCACCGGGTTCAGGCGGGCAGCGATGCCCGCATAAATGCAGCCTGCTTCACAGGGGATGCCCTGCCGGGCAAAAAACTCCTCCCGGCTGCAGGCAGTGCGGGGCGCGGAAAAATCCACCCCGTTATAGATGGTGAAGATGCGGTGGGGGGGAAGGCCCCGGGAAATCAGGAGCCGGGCCATGGAATCGCTGACACCGGTGAGGTAGTCCATCCGCCGCAGGGCCATGCGGTTCAGGGTCCCGTAGATGAGGCCCGCCAGCGGCCGGCCCATATAGTCCAGGCGGGTATCGCTGTGGACGGTGCTGAGCAGGGGGAGACCGGCCCGCTTCTTCAGCAGCCAGGCCATGAAGTTGCCCCGGCTGCCGTGGCTGTGGATGAGCTCGCAGCCCTCCTCCCGGATAAGCTGCAGCAGCTGCCGCAGCACCCTGGAGATGTTCTTTCCCCCCATCACCCGGGTGTCGATGCCCATTTCCCGGGCCTCATTGCTGAATTCCCCCTCCCGGAAGCAGACCAGGATCACCCGGGCAGATTTGCCCAGCTCCCGGAGCAGGGTCAGAACATGGGTCTTGGCGCCGCCTACGTCGCCGCCGCTGATCAGAGTCAGTATTTTCAAGGCAGATTCCTTCCTCTTGCCATATGGCATGTGCTTGTAGTATACTCATGCTGGCGTATTGTCCCATTATACAACAGGCGGGAGCGCCGGTAAAGGAAAGAATTGAGGTCAAAACCATGAAAAAGTGGAAGCTGAACATTGTAGACATTCTGGTGATCGCGGTCATCGTGGCCGTGGCCGCCTTCTTCGGGGCCAAGTTCCTGCGCAGCAGCAATGTGGTGCCCAGCGCCGGCACCAAGACCGGCACCATCACCTATGTGGTGGAGGTCGCCGGCATGACCCGGGAGCTGTATGACGAAGTGGCAGCCTGCGTGCCCTGCCCCATGGCCGCCAGCGGCGAATGGGTGGGCGGGGAAATCCAGTCCGTTTCCTGCAAGCCCTGCAGCCTGAAGTGGATCGAAGTGGCCAGCCCCGTGAACGCCAGCCAGACCCAGTGGGTGGAGGCGGACCCGGAGCAGGAATATGTGACGGCGTATTTCACCTGTCAGGCAAAGATCGACCTGAACAGTCTGCTGAACATGGTGGGCACCCAGGAGATCCGTCTGGGGCGGCACCACTATGTCAAGGGCGTGGACATTGAGCTCATCGGCACCATCGTGTCCATGGAAAAGAGCGAAGGATGAGCACCCGCATCATTCTGATCCGCCACGCGGAGGCGGAGGGGAACCTCTACCGCCGCATCCACGGCTGGACCGACGGGGATATCACCGACATGGGCCGGGAGCAGGTGAAGGCCCTGGAACGGCGCTTTGCCCTGCGGCACATCGACGCGGTGTACAGCAGCGACATGAAGCGCACCATGGCCACCGCCGAAGCCCTGTATGTCCCCCGGGCTCTGCCCCTGCAGCTGCGCCGGGACCTGCGGGAAGTGAACATGGGCCTCTGGGAAGACAAATGCTGGGGTTGGGTGGCAAACTTTGACGCAAAGCAGTATCAGGCCCTGAACCGCAACCCCAGGTCGTGGACCGTGCCCGGCTGCGAAGCCTACGGCGACACCCTCCGGCGCATGCGCAATGCCATGCTGGACATCGCCCGCCTGAACCCGGACAGCACCGTGGCCGTGGTGTCCCACGGCAGCGCCATCCGCATCCTGCTGGGTCAGCTGCTGGGCTACGGCCCGGAGGAACTGCACAACGTGCTGTACTGCGACAATACCGCCATCGCGGAGCTGACGGCGGAGGGGGAGACCCTGAAGCTCCACTACTATAACGACAACAGCCACCTCCACAGCGGCATCAGCGCCTTCCACCGGGATACCTGGTGGAAGAATGCCGACGGGAAGGACGGGCGGGACCTCTACTTCCTGCCCATGGAACTGGAAAGCCCCCAGGGGGGCATGACCTACCTGCGCCGCTACCGGGAGACCTGGATCGCCTCCCACGGCAGCGATCTGGGCTTTTCCGCCATTTATCTGGAGCGGGCAAAGAACCGCGCCCGGCAGGAGCCGGGCTCCGTGCTGGAAGTCTACAGCGAGGGGGAAGCCTGCGGCATGCTGGAGCTGGCCCTGGAGCAGGGCTCCGGCGAAGGCTACGGGCACATCGCCCTGCTGTATCTGGAAGCGGAATACCGGGGCCGGGGTCTGGGCGTGCAGCTGCTGGGGCAGGCCATCTCCGTGTATCGGAGCATGGGCCGCAAGGCCCTGCGCCTGCGGGTCTCGGAGGACAATGCCGACGCCCTGCGCTTCTACCGCCGCTGGGGCTTCACCGTGGCGGACACGGAGGAGGGCCTGCTGGGCAACACCTATCTCATGACGAGGGCACTGTAATGATGGATGCGCACGCCTATTTACCCGTGAGCCGGGCGGATATGGAGGCCCGGGGCTGGGACAGCTACGATTTTCTGCTGATCACCGGGGATGCCTATGTGGACCATCCCTCCTTCGGCACGCCGGTCATCGGCCGCCTGCTGGAAGCGGCAGGCTACCGGGTGGCCATTCTGGCCCAGCCGGACTGGCACGGGCCGGAAGCCATTCGCGCCATGGGCCGCCCCCGGCTGGCCGTGATGCTCTCGGCGGGCAATCTGGACAGTATGGTGGCCCACTACACCGCCCAGAAGCGCCGCCGCAGCGAAGATTTCTACAGTCCCGGCAAGGCGGCGGGGAAGCGGCCCGACCGGGCCACCATCGCCTACGCGGGCCGGGCCCGGGAAGCCTTCCCCGGTCTCCCCGTGATCATCGGCGGGCTGGAAGCCTCCCTGCGCCGCTTCGCCCACTACGACTACTGGGACGATGCGGTGCGCCGCAGCGTGCTGGCGGATGCCGGCGCCGACCTGCTGGTTTACGGCATGGGCGAGCGGGCAAGCCGGGAAATTGCCGACCGGCTGGCCGCCGGGGAGAAGGTGGAGGAGCTGCGGGACATCCGGGGCACCGCCTACCTGAGCCGGGAGCTGTACTGCGACTATCCCCATGTGCTGCTGCCCTCCTTCGAAGATGTGCTGGCGGACAAGCAGTGCTATGCCGAAGCCTGTCGCCTGGAATATGCCGAGCATGACCCCTTCCGGGGCAAGGCCCTCATCCAGCGCCACGGCGAGCGCTGGCTGGTGGTGAACCCCCCGGCCCTGCCTCTGGAAACGCCGGAGCTGGACGCGGTGGCGGCCCTGCCCTTCACCCGGGAACCCCACCCCATGTACGACAGTCAGGGGGGCGTCCCCGCCATTGAGGAGGTGCGCTTCAGCATCATCCACAACCGGGGCTGCTTCGGCGGCTGCAACTTCTGCGCTCTGGCCTTCCACCAGGGGCGGCACGTCACCTGCCGCAGCCACGAATCCGTGCTGGCGGAAGCCCGGGCCATGGTGCAGCACCCGGAATTCAAGGGCTACATCCACGATGTGGGCGGCCCCACCGCCAATTTCCGCCATCCCAGCTGCAAAAAGCAGAAGAAGAGCGGCCTCTGCGCCCACCGCAGCTGCCTTGCCCCGGAGCCCTGCCCGAATCTGGACACGGACCACAGTGACTATGTGCGCCTGCTGCGGAAGCTGCGGAGCATCGAAGGGGTCAAGAAGGTCTTCGTGCGCAGCGGCGTGCGCTTTGACTATGTCATGGCGGGGAAAAATCAGGAATTTCTGCAGGAGCTGGTGGAGCACCACGTCAGCGGTCAGCTGAAGGTGGCGCCCGAGCACTGCGTGGACAATGTGCTGGACTATATGGGCAAGCCCCACAACGAGGTATTCGAGGGCTTCTGCAGCAGCTATGAGGCCATGAACCGCAAGTTGGGCAAGGAGCAGTTTCTGGTGCCCTATCTCATGAGCTCCCACCCGGGCAGTAGCCTGCGGGATGCGGTAAAGCTGGCCCAGTATCTGAAAAGCAAAGGCATCCGCCCCCGGCAGGTGCAGGACTTCTATCCCACCCCGGGCACCCTCAGCACCTGCATGTACTGGACGGGCATCGACCCCAGGACCATGAAGCAGGTCTATGTGCCCCGGAGCTACCGGGAAAAGGAGCTGCAGCGGGCCCTGCTCCAGTGGTT
>JAZSQG010000326.1:0-6206 GCA_045537855.1 Oscillospiraceae bacterium | reverse complement strand
AGCAGCTTGCCGAAGGCTTCGTAGGAAGCCTCACTGTCGTTGAATACCGGGATGGTGGGAATGCGGATCTGCAGCTTCGCGCCGGCCTTTGCCAGCCTGCGCACATTCTCCAGGATCAGTTCGTTGGGTACGCCGATGACCCGGCGGTGCTGCTCAGAGTCCATCTGCTTCAGATCATAGAGGAAAAGATCGGTATAGGGAAGCACCTGCTCCAGGATCTCCCACTTGCAGTAGCCGGTGGTGTCCACCGCCGTATGGATGCCTTCGGCCTTCAGGGCCTTCAGCAGGGCCAGAGTGAATTCCGGCTGCCAGAGACACTCGCCGCCGGAAACGGTGACACCGCCGCCGCTGCGCTTGTAGAAGGGCAGCTCCTTGCGCACCCGGGCCACCAGCTCCTCCACCGTGTAGTCCGTGCCGCAGGCATACAGCGCCTTGGGGGCGCAGACCTGGGTGCAGGCAAAGCAGGAAACGCATTTACTGCGATCCACCTCCACCACGGTGTACAAATGTCCGTCGGTGAGGCTTTCCTTCTGCGCGCCGGGGCGGATGGCCCCCTGGGGACAGGCGGAAAGGCACTTACCGCAGCTTTCCGTGCCGGTGCAGCGGATCTCCATCCAGTTCAGCTCCGTGGGGAAATTCTGGCTTTCCGGGCTGTGGCACCAGGGGCAGCGCAGGGGGCAGCCCTTGAGAAACAGGGTGCTGCGGATGCCGGGGCCGTCGTGCACGGAAAAGCCCTGAATGTCATAAAGTTTTCCGGTGAGCTTTTTTTCTTCCATGGGTCCCTCCCGGGTCAGGTGCAAATTCGGTGTGTTATTCCTTCAGGAAGGCTTCCAGCCGGTCCAGACCTTCCTTGATGTCCTCCATGGAGGCGGCATAGGTCCAGCGCAGGAAATAGGGGGCGCCGAAGCCGCTGCAGGGCACCAGAGCCACGTTCTTTTCCGCCAGGAAGGCCATGGCGAAATCGTCACCGTCCTTGATGAGCTTGCCGCCCAGGGTACGGCCGATGAGCTCCTTCATGTTCATCATAATGTAGAAGGCACCTTCGGGCACCAGACAGCTGACGCCCTCGATGGCGTTCATGCGGCTGGCCATATAGTTGCGCCGCTCTTCAAACACCTTGCGCATCTCCTCCACCGTGTCCTGAGAGGCGGTGAGGGCCTCAATGGCGGCGTACTGGGAGATGGTGCTGGGGGCGCTGGTGGCATGGCTCAGGAAGTTGGTCATGACCTTGGCAAGGCCCGGCTCGCAGGCAGTGTAGCCGATCCGCCAGCCGGTCATGGCGTAGGACTTGCTGACGCCGTTGACGATGATGGTGCGGGCCTTGATGTCCTCGCTGAGGGCGGCGACGCTGGTGAAGGTCCGTCCGTCATAGAGGAGCTTGTAATACACTTCGTCGGAGATGATCCACAGGTCGTGCCTGGCGCACACCTCGCACACCGCCCGCAGCTCCTCGGCATCGTAGCACATGCCGGTGGGGTTGGAGGGGTTATTGAGGATCATGACCTTGGTGTTGGGGGTGATGGCCGCTTCCAGCTTTTCGGGGCTGAGCTTGAAGCCCTCGGCGTCGGTGGTTTCCAGAATGATGGGCACACCGCCGGCCATGCCCACCGCCTCGGTGTAGGTGACCCAGTAGGGGGTGGGGACGATGACTTCGTCACCGGGGTTCAGCAGGCAGCACAGGGCCACATAGATGCTGTGCTTGGCACCGCTGGCCACCACGATCTGCTTGGGCTCGTAGGAAACGCCGGTATCCTCCAGCAGACGCTGGCAGATGGCCTGCCGCAGAGCGGGGAGGCCCGCAGCGGGGGTATATTTGGTCTTGCCTTCGTTGATGGCCTTGATGGCCGCAGCCTTGATGTGTTCGGGCGTATCAAAATCCGGCTCGCCGGTTCCGAAACTGATGACATCCTTGCCTTCGGCTTTCAGCTGGTTGGCCAGCGCACTGACCGCCAGCGTGGTGGATTCATGAACGGCACTGGCTCTTGCGGAAATGTTCTTCATAGCTTCTTACCTCCGATGCAGCAAGTATGCTGCGCTTTGATAGGTCAGAAGTATACATACAATCCTGCAAAAAAGCAAGGGCAAAGTGAGGAAAAAACCATGATTTTGCAGGAATGGACTTGCACAAAATTCATAGGTATGTGACAAGCTGCGGAAAAACAGGGGAAAAAGGCTTCAGAGTACCGCGCCGCCCCGGGCGGTGGCGGTGATCCGGGCACCCAGATCCACGGTGCTGCCCTTGGCCGCCTGGCCCACGCTGTTCTCCTCCTGCAGCTCCACCCGGATGTCGCCCATGACGCCCCGGGCCTGCGCTTCCGCCACGGCCAGCCGCCGGGCGGTCTCCCGGGCGGCTTCCACCGCGTCTTCCCGCTGCCAGATGTGCTCGTTGGATTCGCTGGAGCAGACAAAGAAGCCCTTGATGCCCCCCGGGGTGTGGTTGGGACGCACCTCCACCTCCACGGTGGCGGCCACGTTGCCCACCACGGCGCCCACGGCGTTGGCAACGCCGGCGTTGGGGGGGATGACGCAGTCAGTGCCCAGAGCTTTTGCCACGTCCGGCAGGAAAATATGGATGGGGGCACCGATGCCCACCAGAGAAGCGGTGGTGCGGAAGTCGGCGCTGAAGTAGCCGCCCTCTTCGCCCCGGAGGAAGGCTTCCCAGCCTTCTTCAATGAGCTTTTCCAGCTGGGGCCCCAGACCGCTCTTCAGGAGGGCGGGGGTCTTATCCGTCAGCAGGATGCGCACCAGATTGCAGTAAAGGGTCTTCTTCACCCGGTTGTAGACCTGGGTGCAGAAGTCGTCCATGGCTTCTGCACTTTCAAAGTCCATGCCCATGCAGCGCATGAGGAACTTCGCCGTCAGCACGGCGGCCTCCCGGTCGTAGGCGTCAAAGTCGCCCTTGATGTGCATCACGTCCGTGGGGGTGAGGCCTGCCCGGAGGACGATGCCCTCATGCTCCAGCCGCTGGGTGTTCAGGCGGTAGATGTCCCCGTCCACGGCGGCGGCAGCTTCCCGGATGCCCAGCGGGCCGTCCTTCAGAGCCCGGCAGAAGGCCTGCTCCTCTTCGGTGAAGCCGCTGCGGCCGGAAATGTCCCGCACCAGGGTGAAGAATTCGTGGATGGGCCGGGTGTGCACGGCCTTGCTGGCCAGCAGCGCCCGGAGGGTATCCTTCACGCCGGGGTGATTCTTTGCCAGCAGGGAGATGGGGACCACCCGGCCCGTATGCAGGGAGAAGCTGCTCCCGCCGGCATAGCGCACGGCGCTGTCGCCGCCCAGACCGAAGGTGTCGATGAGCACGCCCTTGACAAAGGTGCGCCAGGGCCCCACCTGGATGCCCTCCCGGGCCCGGACGGGAACGCCGCCCTTGACCAGAGACACGTCCGTGGTGGTGCCGCCCATGTCCACGATGATGCTGTCAGAGCGCTCGGCCAGCTCCACCCCGCCCAGCACGCTGGCGGCGGGGCCGCAGAGAATGGTCTCCACCGGGCGGCTGCGGGAGAAAGCTTCGCTCATGAGGCTGCCGTCACTGCGGACCACCACCACCGGGGCGGTGATGCCCAGACGCTCAAAGGAACGGCGGATGGCGTCCATAAAATCCCGGATGATGGGGACGAGCTTTGCGTTGAGAAGGGTGCCCGAGCCCCGCTGCACACTGTTGAGCCCGCTGAAGAGCTCGCTGGAGCAGACCATGGGCAGGTCATAGAGTTCGCCGAAGCGGCGCTTTGCTTCCCGCTCGGCCACGGCACCGTTGTTCATGGCGTAGAGCTCCACGATGCCCAGACCGTCCGCGTCCCCCAGCCAGTCCCGGGTGTTTTCCAGCAGAGTATCCCAATCCGGGTCGGGCAGCTCCTTCCCGTCGAAGGTGCCCCCGCAGGGGAAGCCGAAGACGTCCGCCGCCCGGGTGAGGCCGTAGCTGCCGCCCACCCGCTGCAGGGTCTCGTCCTCCAGACCCAGGAAGAGGAGCTTTGCGCGCCCACCCTTTCCCTCCACGCAGGCGTTGGTGGCAAGGGTGGTGCTCAGGGCGGCGATCTCCGCCTGGGCCAGCAGGCTGCGGTCCAGCTTGCTCAGGGCGGAGGTGATGCCCTGACTCAGGTCCTCCCGGGTGGTGAGGCTTTTTGCGGAGGAAAGGACCTCCTTTGTATCAAAACGATAGACCACGGCGTCCGTATAGGTGCCGCCGGTGTCGATGCCGATGCCAAGTTTCATAGCACTTGCTTCCTTTCGTGATAAAGGCCGTAATACAGGAAAAATGTACCACATTTCCGCCTGCGGGTCAACGGAAGGGGCGCATAAAATAATGGGTTCACGTAAACCGGGAGAAGCGCCCGACGGGGCTGAATATTCATCCCACTTTGATGAATAAACACGCTGGAGGGCGGTGGAAAAGCTGCTGAAAACGGAGTTTTTCACAATTTCCACAAAGTTTTCCACAAAAAGGGGATTGGTAAATAATCGGGGAGCATGCAAAAATGGTAGACATAACGCAGAAATATGCAGGCTCCCGTCGGGAAAAGGAACTTGACAAAGGGAAAAGCAAAGTTTATAATGCAGCACATTCAAACCGTTGAACGGGAAGAGTAGCTGCAGGGGAAGGCCCCAGAGAGCCGCGGAAGGTGAGAGCGCGGCGTCGGAAGCTGCAGGGAATGGTCCCGGGAGGGTCCGCCATAAAATCCGCAGGCTGCGGATAAGCGGAACGGGTGATCCGCCGTTATACGGAGGCGCATGGACGTGCGCGATGAGTGGGCGATTTTTCGTCAAGCAGGGTGGCACCGCAGAGGAGATTCCTCTGTCCCTACAACGATGGGGGACAGAGGCTTTTTTTGTCCCTGAAACCAGCTCCCGGCGGAGAAGCCGGAGAAAAAGGGAGGCATTCAGATGCAAGAAATTCCGTACAAAATCTACCTGAGTGAAGAGGAGCTGCCCCGGCAATGGTACAATGTCAAGGCGGACATGCCGGAAAAGCCGGACCCCCTTCTGAACCCCGCCACGGGCAAGCCCGTCACGGTGGAGGAACTGGAGGAGATCTTCTGCCGGGAACTGGCCGAGCAGGAGCTGAACTGCACGGACCGCTTCATCGACATCCCCACGGAAGTGCGGGACTTTTACAAAATGTACCGGCCCTCGCCTCTGGTGCGGGCCTACTGCCTGGAAAAGGAACTGGACACCCCCGCACATATTTATTATAAGTATGAGGGTACCAATACTTCCGGCAGCCACAAGCTCAATTCCGCCGTGGCCCAGGCCTATTATGCCAGGCAGCAGGGCCTGCGCAGCCTGACCACCGAGACCGGCGCCGGCCAGTGGGGCACCGCCCTGAGCATGGCCTGCTCCTACTTCGGGCTGGATCTGAAGGTCTACATGGTCAAGGGCAGCGCCATGCAGAAGCCCCACCGCCGGGAGGTCATGGCCACCTACGGCGCCCAGGTCATTCCCTCTCCCTCGGACACCACCCGGGTGGGCCGGGAAATTCTGGAGCGCTTCCCCGGCACCACGGGCAGTCTGGGCTGCGCCATCAGCGAAGCGGTGGAGACCGCCAGAGAGACCGAGGGCTGCCGCTATGTGCTGGGCAGCGTGCTGGACCAGGTGCTGCTGCATCAGAGCATCGTGGGCCTGGAGACCCGGGCCGCTGCGGAAAAGTACGGCATCGTGCCGGATATCCTCATCGGCTGCGCCGGCGGCGGCAGCAATCTGGGCGGCCTCATCGGCGCCTATATGCCCGAGAAGTTCCGGGGCGAAAAGGCCCCCTATGTCATCGCCGTGGAGCCCGCCTCCTGTCCCAGCCTGAGCCGGGGCAGCTACGCCTACGACTACTGCGATACCGGCAAGGTGACCCCCCTTGCCAAGATGTATACCCTGGGCTGCGGCTTCATGCCCGCTCCCAACCATGCCGGCGGTCTGCGCTTCCACGGTATGAGCCCCATCGTCAGCAAGCTCTATCACGACGGCTATCTGGATGAAGCCCGGACCGTGGAGCAGACCAAGGTTTTCGGCTCGGCGGTGCGCTTTGCCAAGGTGGAGGGCATCCTCCCCGCGCCGGAAAGCTCCCATGCCATCCACGTGGCCATTGAAGAGGCCCTCAAGTGCAGGGAGACGGGGGAGAGCAAGAACATTTTCTTCGGCCTCACCGGCACCGGCTACTTTGATATGAGCGCCTACGGCAGCTACCGGGAGGGGACCATGAAGGACTACATCCCCACGGATGAGGA
>JAZSQG010000092.1:0-1736 GCA_045537855.1 Oscillospiraceae bacterium | reverse complement strand
ATAGAGGCCCAGCATGCCAAAGGTGTGGCCGGAGCCGAAATTCAGCACCCGCACTCCCTCCAGCAGCTCATATTCCCGCGCTTCCCGCTCCAGCAGATGAAAGTTCAGACCGGCGGAAAAGATGGCCCGCAGGTCCGACATATCGTAGGCGGGGCCCACGGCATTCAGGGCATACTGTTTGGCTGCCTGGGTGAATTCGTCATCGCTGACGATGACCCGGGCATTTCGGAACAGGGGCAGGCCGCCGGCATGATCCGTATGCAGGTGGGACAGAACCACATAGTTCACGTCCTCCGGGGTATAGCCCAGCTGCCCCAGCCGCTCCGCCACGGAGCCATGCTCCACCGGCTCAAAGGGGGATGCATTCTTGTTCTCCTCCGACCAGTGGCATTCCATTCCCAGCGGGTCACAGCCTGTATCGTACAAAATCAGCCCCTGGGGATGCTCGATGAGATAGAAGCACACGGGGATGGACACCCACTGCGCCCTGACATCCCGGTTGGAGGCCGTGGCCGAAGTGCTGCCCGCTACCAGAGACGATTTGTCCAGGTACATATACCCGCCGTGAAACACATGCAGTTTCATTCCGTTCCCTCTTTTCCGCTGCTGCAAATCGGGATTTTGCATTACCGATCGATCATTCTGACCTTCTCATAGACGGCTTCCAGCTCCTCTTTGGCCCCGGAAAACCGGGGCCAGGCATCAATTCCGTCATTCCTTTTTCTGGGGATGATGTGGATATGAAAATGTGGGACCGACTGCCCGGCGCTTTCATCGCTTGCATGGAGCAGGTTCACGCCCTCATATCCGCAATGCTCCACCAGATGATTGGATACCTTTTTCACCGCATGCATCAGCCTGCTCAGCGTATCCGCATCACAGTCCAGGATGTTCTTCACATGCTTTTTGGGCACCACAAGAATATGACCGTCCACATCCTTCGCCACATCCAGGAAGGCTACGGTCCAGTCGTCTTCATACACCTTCAGCATGAAATTGTTTTCTATGAGTTTGCAGAAAAGACAGTCATCCATATTTCGAGTTTCCTCCATTTTTCCTGAGCGAGGTTTGCACGGCACCCGCCCATTCTTACACTTTCAGGCTCATCACATAGATCTGGCAGGGGTTTTCCTCTCCCCAGAGGTCGGGAAACACTTCGAATTCCCTGAAGCCCAGCGCCTGATAGAATCGGTTCGTCGCATCATAATCGGCATAGCAGCCCATGCGGACCGTTTTGACCTGCATGAATTCGTAGCCCTCCCGAGCAGCGCATTCCTTTGCCGCGCGGAACAATTCTTTTCCGATTCCACACCGATGATAATCCTTCAACACTCCCATGACAGCCAGTTCAGTGGTTTCTTTCCCGGTCTCCTTTAAGTACAAAAACCCAATCGGAGCGTCATCTTTGAACGCAGCAAAACACGCCCGCCCCTCGCTGTCTTTTATGTATTCCTCGCGGGCCTCGGGAATCCCGAACCAGTCCGGCAGCGCTTCCAGAATGCTGCGCGCGATGCGCCGTTTTTCCTCATCCTGTGTGACTTCTGCCACCGTAATATGCAAGCTTTCTTTTTTCATTCTTTTTTCTGTTTCTTTTCCTTGTGCTTTTCCTTGATTTTGTTCCACAGCTTCGCAAGAAGCGCTGCCGCCATGGCATTGGCAACGATGTTTATGTTTTTTATTCCCTTCTGCGTCCTGTCGGGACATATCCCAGCGCAGGCATATCGCATACTTCAGTT
>JAZSQG010000183.1:0-2101 GCA_045537855.1 Oscillospiraceae bacterium | reverse complement strand
GGTATCCGCAAAGCTGACCAGGGTGCTGAAAATCTGCTCCACCAGCACGGGCCAGGCCAGCAGGACGATGGTCATCGCCGTGCTGCGGGATTCATCGGTGATGTTCAGTGGCTTCTTTCCGGCTGCCATAACAGGGACCTCCTCTTGCGCAAAGGCGCTTTTTCCATTATAGCACAGCCTTGAGGTCGATGGAAGCGCTTTCCCGGCAGTTTTTTCCCGCCCCGGCTTTTCTTCTGCTGGCATCCGGGGAACAAGTGTGCTATAATACCCTTTATGTGACATTCGAAAGAGAGAAGGTATGCCCCTCCATGAAAAAGGCAAGACAGTTTGTGACGCTCCCGCCGGACCGGGACCCGAAGTTCCTGAAGGTCTTTACCCGGGATAAGCGCTTTTACAGCAGCTTTTTCCGCCTGCTGCTGGTCATCAGCCTGCAGCAGCTGGCCGCGCTGGCGGTGAATCTGGTGGATAATCTCATGCTGGGCAGCTACAGCGAGCTGGCCCTTTCCGGCGCCACCCTGGTGAACCAGATCCAGTTTACCCTGCAGCAGATCGCGGCGGGCGTGGGCATGGGCATCGTGGTGCTGGCTTCCCAGTACTGGGGGCAGAAACGCACCGAGCCCATCCGGAAGATCATCAATGTGGGCGTGAAGCTGGCCCTGTGCGCGGGCGTGCTCTTCTTCGCGGCCTCCCTGCTTTTCCCCCACGGACTGCTGGCCCTCTTCACCAATGACGAAGCGGTGATCGCCGAGGGCATGCGGTATCTGAAGGTCATCTGCTGGACCTATCTCATTTTCTCCGTGTCCAACGCCCTGATGTATTCCCTTCAGGCGGTGGAGACCGCCGGTGTGGGCACCGTCATGTCCGTCAGCACCATCATCATCAACGCCTGCCTCAACTACTGCTTTATCTACGGCAACTTCGGCGCGCCGGAGCTGGGCGTGGCGGGCGCTGCGGTGGCCACCCTCATCAGCCGCTGTGTGGAGCTGGTGATCATTTTGGTCTATGTCCTGCGCATCGACCGCAAGCTGCAGATGAAGCTGCGGGATCTGCTGCCCTTCGACTTTACTTACCTCCGGGACTTCGTGAAGGTGGCGGCTCCCGTGGTGCTCAGCGGCGCCCTCTGGGGCGTGGCCCAGGCCGCCCAGACCGCCGTGCTGGGGCATATCAGCGCCGCCGTCATCGCCGCCAACGCCATCGCCTCCGTGGTGTTCCAGATCTTCGCCGTGGTGGGCATGTCCTGCTCCAGTGTGGGCTCCGTCATCATGGGCCGCACCGTGGGGGAGGGCAGCTTCCATCTGGTGCGCTCCTATTCCAAAACCATGCAGGCCATTTTCCTGATCCTGGGCATCACCGCCGGAGCCCTGCTGCTCCTCTGCCGGGATTTGCTGGTCTCTCTCTACGCCGTGTCGGAGGAAACCAAAGAGCTCACCCGGGGCTTTATTACCGTGCTGGGCATCACTGCTGCGGGCAGCTGCTATGAGTACCCGGTGGAGAGCGGCATCATCGGCGGCGGCGGTCACACCAAGTATGCCGCCTGGGCGGGCAACCTCTTCATGTGGCTCTTTACCATCCCCTCGGCCTACCTCAGCGCCTTCGTCTTTGAATTTTCCCCGCTGGTCACCTTCTGCTTCCTGAAGGCCGATCAGCTCATCAAGTGCATCCCCAATGCCATCACCTGCAACCGCTACCGCTGGGTGCGGGTGCTGACGCGGGATGACGCATCCCAGAGCGCGCAGCAAGCCTGACAATACCGAAGCCCCCGGAAGCACAGCTTCCGGGGGCGCAGTCTGTCGAGAAACCATGATAGAGGCTTGCGCGACAGAGCAGCGGGGGATCGGTGAAGGGGGCAAAGGGCCCCCTTCACGTTTTATCCTTGGGTTTTTCAAACTTTTTTGGAAGTTTGAAAAACCTGTTTCAGCGTGTCGAAATACTTTTTCGACACGCTGAAGCCCCCGGAAGCGCGAAGCTTCCGGGGGCTCATGCAGATACGCAGTTTACTCTTTCGCCGGGGCGGGGTCATCCCGCGTCAGCACCCGCACCCAGCGGTAGCGGTTGCAGGTGATGCTGTTGGGGATGCACTTCAGCAGCTGGTCGGCGTTCT
>JAZSQG010000164.1:0-4079 GCA_045537855.1 Oscillospiraceae bacterium | reverse complement strand
TCACCCACCCCCAGATAGGGCAGGATATCCGCCATGATGTTGTCCACGGCAGGGGCGGCCATGACGCCGCCGCTGATGTAGGTGTCGCTTTCCGGGCTGGGACTGTCCAGGATCACCAGCACCGCCACCTTGGGATCATCCGCCGGAGCAAAGCCCACGAAGGAGACCATGTAGTCATCGGAAGCCTGGCCGACCTTTTCGGAGGTGCCGGTCTTGCCTGCGATGCGGTAGCCGGCCACGCTGGCGTTCTTGCCCGTGCCGCCGGGGGCGCTGACCACGCTTTCCAGAATGCTGCACACCCGGGCAGAGGTCTCCTCGCTGATGACCTGGCGCACCACCTCCGGGGCGATATTGCGCTCCACGCTGCCATCGGCATTCAGCACCTGCCGCACCACATGGGGCTTCATGAGATAGCCTCCGTTGGCCGTGGCGGATACGGCGGTGATGAGCTGGATGGGGGTGATGTTGAAGGTCTGACCGAAGGAGGCACTGGCAAGCTGGGAGTAGTTATTGGGGTCGGTGAAGATGTCTTCCGACCACCAGATGCCGGAGGCTTCCGCGCCGCCCAGGTCGATGCCCGTCTTGCCGAAGAAGCCGAAGGCTTCCATGTAATCGTAGAAGGTCTCCGCACCCAGACGGATGCCGATGTTGGCAAAGGCCACGTTGCAGGAATGCTGGGCGCTCTCGGCCAGGGTCTGGCTGCCATGGCCCGCATCCTTCCAGCAGTGCAGGGGCACATCACGGCCCTTGACCATCATGCTGCCGCCGCAGGGGAAGTGGTCGCTTTCCGTGACCACGCCCTCTTCCAGCGCCGCTGCCAGGGTGATGATCTTGAAGGTGGAGCCGGGCTCGTAGGTGTCGGAAATGGCCCGGTTGCGCCACTGCTGCAGCAGCAGCTCGTAGACCCGCTCATCATACTGCTCCGCCGTCATGCCGCCCTGAAACCACTCCTCATCCACCTGCAGCTGAAATTCCTCGTTGAGGCTGAGGTAATGGTTGCAGTCGTAGTCCGGCAGGCTGCACATGCCCAGAATGGCGCCGGTGTCCACTTCCATGACGATGCCGATGCCGCCGTTGAGGATCTCGTTGTCCTCAATGGCCTGGGCCAGATTCTTTTCCAGATAATACTGGATGGTGCTGTCCAGGGTCAGCACTACGCTCTTTCCGTCGGCAGCATCGTAGTAATCCTCATAGCCGGTGTAGAGCATATCCATGCCCTGAGCCGTGGCAGCCCGGACGATGCGCCCGTTGGTACCCTCCAGGCTCTCGTTGTACACCGCCTCCACGCCCTCCAGACCGTAGTTGTCGGTTCCCACGAAGCCGATGATCTGGGAACCCAGGCTGCTGTAGGGATAGTAGCGCTTGGTATCCTCGATGAGGTGGACGCTCTTGAGGGAGTGCTGATTCTTGAAGGCCCGGACTTCGTCCGCCAGTTCCTTCTCCACCTTCACCCGGACGGTCTTGTACCAGGAGCCGGTATCCTCCCACTTACGCATGATGCTCTCGAATTCCACATCCAGAATACGGGACAGGTTTTCCGCGATGAAATACTTGTCTTCCCCGTATTTGATCATCTCCACGGGACTGATGTAAACCGTCTCCACCGTGGCGCTCTGGGCCAGGATCTTCATGCCCGTATCGTAGATGGTGCCCCGGGCCGCGTTGATGGTGGTCTCCCGAATCTGGTTCTCCACGGCAGCGCTTTCGTACTCGTCATGATGCAGGATCATGATGTTTGCCAGCCGGGCAATGAGAACGATAAAGGCAACAATACCGCACAGTACCAAAAGGATCACTGTGCGGCGCGTGCTTCCGTTTTCCGGCGGATTTTTCTCTGCAAATGTATCTTTGAAGGCCATAGTCTCAGTCCTTTATTGCGTTAATCCTTTGCCTGATTATACTCCCTGCCTTATCTGAGATATGCCAGCATCTTTTCCAGAAAGCTTCTGGCTTTTTCCACATGTCCTGCGCCGCTGTCCTGCTGCAGGATCACCGCCACATCGCCGCTGCTGCTGCGGATGTAGCTCACCTGCTCGGTGCCGGCCTTCACCATACCCAGCTCAGCCTTGGCCTGCTGTTCCACCTGGGCCATGTCAAAGGTGCTTTCATAGGCGATCTCCAGCCGGGTCTGCTCTTCCTGCAGCCGGGCAATGCGGGTCTCCAGCGCCGCGGACTCCTGGGACAGGGCCGTGAGCTGGATGTAGCTTTTCAGCAGCAGGACCATGCACAGGATGACCGCCGGGATGCCCAGCAGTGCGAAGAGGGACACGTTCACCCGGGCCTGAGGCCGGGCTTCCGCCGCAGTGCGGACGCTGACTTTTTCTCTCGGCTGTGCTTCTGCCTGCGGTTCCGCCTGAGGCTGCTGCACTTCCTCCTGAGGAAAAAACGGCGCTTCGATAACCGGCGCCGCGGTGCCGAACCGGTCATATGCCAGACTCCCATATACCAGTTCTGCGTAATCCGCCATGATTGCGACCCCTTTCCTTCCGTCAAACGCCCTGGGGCGTACAGATCCTCACACTCAAACGCGCTCTGCCGTGCGAAGCTTCGCGCTGCGGGCTCTGGGATTGCGTTCCAGTTCCGCCTTCCCCGCCGTCACCGGCCCGCCCAGACTCTTCAGCGTCTGTTTGAAGCCGCAGACGCACACCGGCATGCTCTTGGGACAGGTGCAGCCGTCCACGCGGCTGCGGATGGCCTGCTTGACCAGCCTGTCCTCCAGAGAGTGGAAGCTGATGATGCAGAGCCTGCCGCCGGGCTTCAGCCGGTCCGGCGCGTTCTCCAGCATGCGCTCCACGCTGCTCAATTCCTCATTTACGGCGATGCGCAGAGCTTGAAAACTGCGTTTCGCGGGATGCTGCTTCTCCCGGAGAGCCTGTCCCGGCATGGCGCTGCGGATGATCTCCACCAGCTCCAGCGTGGTCTCCACCGGCTTCTTTTCTCTGGCCCGGAGAATGGCCCCCGCGATGCGCGGGGCATAGCGTTCTTCCCCGTAGGTATAGAGGATCCGCTTCAGCTCCGCTTCCGGCCAGGTGTTCACGATGTCCGCCGCGGTGATGCCGCCGCTGCGGTCCATGCGCATGTCCAGCGGCGCATCCATCATATAGGAAAAACCCCGCTGGGCCTGATCCAGCTGAGGCGAAGATACACCCAGATCAAAGAGCATGCCGTCGATGGCGTCCAGACCCAGGTCGTCCAGAATTTCGCCCACCCGGCTGAAATTGCTTTTCACCAGCGTCACCCGCTCCGCGTAGGGGGCAAGGCGCTCCCCTGCCGCCTGCAGGGCCGTGTCGTCCCGATCCACGCCGATGAGACGGCCCGTGGTCAGCTTCTTCACGATCTCCAGCGAATGGCCGGCACCGCCCAGGGTCCCGTCCAGATAGATCCCGTCCGGCCGGATATTCAGGGCTTCGATGCTTTCTTCCAGTAATACGGAAGTATGCTGAAATTCCGTCACAGTCCCAGCTCCTCATAGATCTGGGCCATGGTCTTCCGGGCGAAGCATTCCTTCTCGCTTTCCAGATATGCTTCACTGTCCCAGATCTCCGCCCGGCCCGGCAGTCCGATGGTAATCACGCTCTTGACGATGCCCGCATAATCCCGCAGTTCCTGGGGGATGAGAATGCGGCCCTGACTGTCTACCTCGCAGGTGGCGCTGTTGGCGAAAATGTAGCGCATCTCGCCGCTGCGGGACAGGGGGAGATCTTCAAAGCGGGCGCAGAATTTCTCCCAGCCTGCAGCGGAGTAAACGTTCAGACAGCGATCGGAGCCACGGGTGACATAACAGACCTCTCCAAGCTCCTTCCGCAGCTGGGAAGGGATGATGAGTCTGCCCTTTGCATCGATCCCGTGGTTAAACTTCCCTGTCAAGGAAACTTCCTCCAATTCGTGGCATTTCGCTCCATTTCGCTCCACTACCCCTACATTATACTGGGACAGTATTACAAATGCAAGAGCAAATTTTACTCTTTTGACACTATTTGTTGCGAAAAAAGCCCCGGAAATGCGTTACCATAAGTCGGAAGGCCAAGCGGTCTTAGGAAGACAAATCCCCACTACAACTCCTTGGTTCACAAAAAGAA
>JAZSQG010000234.1:0-3261 GCA_045537855.1 Oscillospiraceae bacterium | reverse complement strand
AGTTGGCAAAGCAGGTGTAGAGATTCACGCCCTGCATGCGGCAGAGGCTTTCCATGAAGCGGTCGAAGGCCTGGCTCACCATGCCGCTGACGCCCTGAGAGCCCACCTCTTCCTTGTCCGCCAGCAGGCAGACGGCGGTCTTTTCCGGCTCTTCCATGTCCAGAATGGCCATGACCTCGGCATAGACGCAGACCCGGTCGTCGTGGCCGTACCCGCCGATGAGGCTGCGGTCCAGACCCACATCGCAGACATCGTCCGCGGGAACTGCGCTGAGCTCGGCGGAGAGGAAGTCGGCCTCCACGATGCCGTACTTCTCGTTGAGGAGCTTCATGACGCTGAGCTTCACCCGGTCGCTGCCCTCCTCCGCATCCGGGCGCGTGCCCAGCAGGATGCTCAGGTTTTCACCGGCCACGAAGTCGCCGGCGTTCTTCTTCATCTGATCGCCCGCCAGATGGGGCAGCAGGTCGGTGATGACGAAGCGGGGCTCGCCCTTTTCCAGACCGATGGACACATCCACCGTCTCCCCGTCGCCGCGGACGATGACGCCCACCAGCGCCAGCGGGGTGGCCAGCCACTGATACTTCTTGATGCCGCCGTAGTAATGGGTCTTGAAGTAAGCCGCCTCATTGTCTTCAAAGAGGGGCTGCTGCTTCAGGTCCAGGCGGGGGTTATCCACATGGGCGGCAGCAATGTTGGCACCCCCCGCCAGGCTTTCCCTGCCGATGACGGCCAGCATCAGGGCCTTGCCCCGGTTATCGAAATAAATCTTGTCGCCGGGCTGATAGGTCTTGCCGTCCTCCCAGGGGCTGAAGCCTTTGGCTTCGGCCAGCCTGATGGCCTCCCGCACGGCCAGCCGCTCGGTGCGGGAATGGTCCAGATAGACCTTGTAGCCCTCGGCAAAATCGTAGATTTCCTTTACCAGCTCTTCGCCGGCGGTCTCGTACACGCTCTTTTTGGTCAGAAACAGTTCGTCTCTCGTCATGATTAACCTCCCAAAACTTCTTTCATGGCCGCTTCGATGATCGTGAGGCCCTGCTGCAGCTCTTCGATGCTGATGGTCAGGGCGGGCATGAGCTTCAGCACGCAGTCGTTCTTGCCGCTGCGCTCGATGATGAGGCCCCGGCGGAAGCACGCGGCAGCCACATCGCCGCACACATCGCCGATGCCGGAAAAATCCACACCCTGAATGAGGCCGATGCCCCGGTGCCGCAGGCGGCTGTCCATGCTCAGCAGGCGGCTGTGGATGAAGTCCACCACCATCGCTTCCTTTTCCCGCACCTGCTGCTCCAGATTCACCAGCTCCCGGTATTCCAGGGCCGCCTTGGCGGCCACGAAGGCAAGCTGATTGCCCCGGAAGGTGCCGTTGTGCTCGGCGGGGAGGAAGCAGTCCAGCTCCCGCTTCATCAGCAGCAGGCCCATGGGCAGGCCGTAGCCGCTGATGGACTTACTGAGGGTCACAAGGTCGGGGACGATGCCCGCCCGTTCAAAGGAGAAGAAGCCCCCGGTTCGGCCGCAGCCCACCTGGATATCATCCACGATGAGGAGGATGCCGTGCCGGTCGCAGAGGGCGCGCAGACCCTGCAGCCATTCATTGCTTGCCACATTCACGCCGCCCTCCGCCTGGGTGGTCTCGATGATGAAGGCGGCAGGCTTCTCCACGCCGGAATACTCATCGGCGATGAGCCACTCATAGTAGGCCAGGGTGTCAAACTCCACCGCCCCGGGATGGGGCACGAAGGTGGTGAAGCCCAGGGGCACATGGGCGCCGCTCCGGTGGAAGCGGCCGCTGGTGACGCTGAGGCTGCCCAGCGTCATGCCGTGGAAGGCCCCGGTGAGGGCGAAGATGCCCGTGCGCCCGGTGACTTTCCTTGCCAGCTTCAGGGCCGCCTCCACGGCGTTGGTCCCCGTGGGGCCGCAGCACATGAGCTTATAGTCCAGCTGCCGGGGCTTCAGGATCTTTTCCGAGAAGGTCTCGAAAAAGGCAGCCTTGGCGCCGGTATACAGGTCAAGGGCGTGAGAAATGCCGTCATCCATGAGATAGGCAATGATCCGCTCCTTGATATAATCGTTGTTATGTCCGTAGTCCAGCGCGCCCGCACCGTTGAAGAAGTCCAGATACTCCCGCCCTTCGGCATCGTACATTTTGGACATCTTGGCCCGGGTGAACTCCACGGGGAAGCTCCTGCAGTAGGAGCGGACGTTGGCTTCCAGCTGTTCGAAAATTTCAGTTGCCATCGTATCTTCCTTCTTTCGCTCCCGCCTCATGGCGTCGGAGCAGCTCTGAAAAGGTATTTTCACAAAGGCGTGCAAAGTCCTCTTTGCTGCCGCTGTTTTCCAGTGTGAGGCCGCAGTGCTCCCGGAACCAGGTTTCACTCTTCTGGGCCTGAATGCGCAGGCGGGCATATTCCTCGCTGATGCCCTCCCGGGCCATCAGCCGCTGAACGCGCACATCCTCCGGCGCGGTCACCGCCGCGGTGATATCGCAGCGCTCGCCCAGCCCGCTCTCGATAAGGGCAATGGCGTCAATGGCGGCAAGGGGCGTTCCCGCTTCTTCTTCGCTGCGCAGCAGGCGCTGCACCTCGATGTCCACATAGCGGTGGGTGATACCGTTGAGCTTCTGCAGCTCTTCTTCGTCCTGAAAGACCCGGCGGCCCAGGGCCTTCCGGTCCAGCACACCCTCCCGCACCACGCCGGGGAATGCCTGCTCCAGCTCCCGCAGCAGCTCGCCGCTGGTTTCCAGCAGGCCGTGATACACCGCGTCGCAGTCGATGACCGCGCCGCCCAGAGCCTTCACCGCCTCCAGGGCCGTGGTCTTCCCTGCGCCGGTGCCGCCGGTAATGCCGATCACAAACACAGCACATTCCCTCCCGCAGCTTTTTTCAGGCGGTTCACCACCGCCAGCCCCACGCCCCCCTCCGGGGGGTACAGGGCGCAGATGCGCGCCGTATCCGGGGTGTCCAGAGCCCGGAGGCAGGCAAACACCGCCGCCGCCAGGGTCTCCGGCGCATCCTCCCTGCCATAGCGCATGACGCGCTTGCCGGGGAAGCAGTCTTCCTCCCCATCAAAGCAGAGGACGGCGGTGCCTTCATCCGGCAGCGAATTGACATACGCATAGATTTTCTGCCGATCCCCGCTTTTCAGCAGGGTCAGCGGCGCCTGAGGCGCATAGTGCCGGTACTTCATGCCGGGGGCCCGGGGCGTTTCCCCCTCCTTCACAAGGCCGGGGTCCAGCTCCACCTCTCCCAGCACCTCCCGCAGCTG
>JAZSQG010000028.1:0-9093 GCA_045537855.1 Oscillospiraceae bacterium | reverse complement strand
GCCGTTGATCACAAAGGTGCCGCCGGGGGTCATAATGGGGAAATCACCCATGAAGATTTCCTGTTCCTTGATCTCCTCGGTCTCCCGGTTGCGCAGGCGCACCTTGACCTTCAGGGGCGCTGCATAGGTGGCGTCCCGGGCCTGGCACTCCTCGATGCTGTACTTGGGGCTGTCCTCCATGGTGTAATCAATGAAGGTCAGTTCCAGATTGCCCGAATAATCGGTGATGGCGGCCACGTCCCGGAACACTTCCCGGAGACCCGTGGTCAGAAACCAGCGGTAGGAATCCTTCTGGATCTCCAGAAGGTTGGGCATGTCCTGGATCTCTTCCAGCTTGGCAAAACTCTTGCGGTGGGTTTTGCCGTACATGGTGTCTTTGACCATTTTGTTGACGTCAGGTGTCATCTTGGCTGTCACACTCCCGTACTGATTTTGTGGCGGCGATCTCGGCCGCGGGCAAGGGCGCAGAATTTGATACGCGCGGCCCAGTTGTTTGATTATTCGTACAATTCCTTGACTTTTCCGGCAAATCTGGTAAACTAACCATGTAATTGGTGAAAGTTTCGCCGTTTCTAGTCAAGGCAGAAAGCAAGTTATTATATCAGACTGCTTTTTCCTTGTCAATGGCAGATTTGGTTTTTTTCGGTGAAGCTGTGCTTCACCTTTTTTGTTTTCCGGGACTTCCGGCCCTGCCCGCCGGAGCGCTGCCCGCCTGCCGTGCTTCGGGCACGGCTTTTTTATTACTGGAGGCGTATTTTGAAACAGACACAGATCCCCCGGGAGCTGCTTCCCCTTTTCCCCGCCGTACTGGCGGGGGCCTATTTTCTCACGGCTGCCCTTCCCGGAAGCAGCGCTGTCGGCAGCCTGCTGCTGGCTTTGCTGCTGACGCTGGCCTTTCTGGGCTGCCTGCTGCTGGCCCTCATCCCGGCTGCGGGCAGGCAAACGCAGTACCTCCTGCCCTGCACTGCCGTTGCCGCAGCCCTTCTGCTGCTGCGCATCACCGGCTTTGGGGTGGAAACTTCGGACTACACGGATTTTCTCGCCCGCTGGACGGCCAGCCTCCGGGAAGCCGGCGGCTTTCCCGGGCTGGGGCAGGACATCGGCAACTACAACGTGCCCTATATGGTCCTGCTGGCCTTCTTCTCCCGATTCGACTTCCCCACCCTCTACCTCATTAAATGTACAAGCGTCCTCTTTGACCTGCTTCTGGCCGTGAGTCTGTGCCGCATCGTGCTGCATCTGGAAGGCAGCTGCTTGAAAGCTCTGCTGGCCTTTGTGCTGACTCTGGCCCTGCCCACGGTGTTTCTCAACAGCGCCGTCTGGGGGCAGTGCGACAGCATTTATGTGGGGCTGGGCGTGCTGGCCCTGTACCTCTGCCTCAGCGGAAAGCCCGGCTGGGCCATGGCGGCAGCGGCTCTTAGCTTTTCCTTCAAGCTGCAGGCAGTGTTCCTGCTGCCGGTCTTTGCCCTCTTCCTGCTGGCAGGTAAACTCAAATGGTACCACCTCCCCATCTTCCCCGCCGTCTATATTCTGGCGGTGCTGCCTGCCGTGCTGGCGGGCCGGGGCTTTGCCGATACCCTGCTGTTCTATTTCTCCACCGCCCAGTCCGCGGGCAGCGGCCTGAATTACAATTCCCCCTCCATGTATTCCCTGCTGTTTTTCTACCGCCTCAGTGAAACGGCAGGCGCGGCAAAGTTCGGCATTGCCGCGGCCATGACCCTCTGTGCGGCGGTGTTTGTCCTCTTCGCCCTGCGCAGGAAGCATATCACGGACCGCAGCCTTGTCTTTGCCGCCCTGCTGCTCTGCTGCGGTATTCCCCTGCTGCTGCCCCACATGCACGACCGCTACTTCTATTTCTGCGATGTGCTGGCCCTGCCGGCCGTCTGCCTGCTGCCCCGGGCAGCTTATCTGGTGCCCCTGACGCAGTTCGCCTCTCTGCTGGGCTACCACGCTTATTTCTATATGCGCTACCTCTACCCCATGCGCTACGGCTTTTTCTGCCTGCTGATTACCCTGTTTGCAGCGGCCCGGCACTGCCTGGCCCCCCTCTTTTCCACGCCCGAAGTAAAGGAGCTGCCCTATGAAACACCTGAAACGAATCCTTAGTTTTCTGCTGGTCCTCAGTCTGCTGTTCTGCGGTGTCCGTGCCGCAGGTGCGGAGGAGGCCCAGGAAGCTGCAGATTATCTGGCCGGTCTGGGCGTGTTCCGTGGCAGCGACAAGGGATATGAGCTGGACCGGGAACCCACCCGCATTGAAGCGCTGATCATGCTCCTGCGCCTGCTGGGTGAGGAGGAAACAGCCCAGGATTTCGCCGGCTCCTGCATTTTCACCGATGTGCCCAGGTGGGCTTCCTGCTATGTGGCCTATGCCTATGACCGGGGCTATACCAAAGGTGCCATCCACGACCCCATCCGTCAGCGCTATGTCTTTGATACCTATGGGGCCGCCAATGCCAACATGTACCTGACCTTCGTCCTCCGGGCCCTGGGCTACGGGGAGGAGGATTTCCGCTATACGGAAGCGGTGGAAGCGGCGCAGAGGCTGGGCCTCCTGCCCGAAGGCACGGACACCCGGGATTTCCTCCGGGGCGACCTGGCCCTGGTGAGCCGGGCAGCACTCTCTGTCCGGGTCAAGGGACAGGCCTTCACCCTGGCGGAGAAGCTGGGGCTGGCTGACACCGCTCCCGCCCAGAATGCCGCCGCCATTACCGTCACCGCCGCTTCAGAGGACGAGCTGTACAGCCGTCTCAACGAAGTTGTGGAAGCCTGTATGCCCCTGCGGCTGGAGCTGCAGGTAAGCGGACGGCTGGCGGAGCTGAGCAACGAGGCACTGCTGGACCTGGCACTGGACTGCGGCTGCAGCTGGTTCCACAAGGCCACGGCTTATGCCATCCCCGGTCAGAGCGGCATCACCCTGGAGCCGGAGTACGCCCGCTCCGCCCTGGCCTGGGCCTACTGGTCGGGCCTGCGCAGCGACCACGACAGCGACACCTACCGCTCCGTGCAGCCCCTGATGGCAAAGGCGGAGGAAATGCTCCTGGGTCTGCAGGGCAATCAGTCCCTCTCCGATGCACAGCTGGTGCGCGCCATCCACGACGCCATTGCCGACGGGGCCTCCTACGACAGCGACTATAACGGGCTCTACAACCGGGAGGCCGACGGCGTGCTGCTTTACGGCGAAGGCGTCTGCGACAGCTATTCCTACGCTTTCTGGCTCCTGTGCCGCATGGCCGGCATCCCCTGCATTCGCGTCACCGGCGATGCCCTGGGCCCCCACAGTTGGAACAAGGCCGCCATTGCCGGCACCTGGTACAATGTGGACGTTACCTGGGATGATGCCACCTATTATGTGGGCGGCGTCCTCACCGACAGCATCTTCTATGACTACTATCTGCTGAGTGACAAGACCCTCGGCAGCGACCACAGCTGGAAGCAGTATGCTTCCATGCCCCAGGCCGAGTGGGACAGTCAGGCGGACTGATTTTTCCCGCTCCCGCTGCCGAAAGAGGCCGCACATCGGTTTACACTGCCCATAAAACTGTGCTATGATGATTCTGTATGAACATCATGGCACAGTTTTTTGCCCCTCACCCGGGCAGAAGGTGCAGACGAATAATATGACACGGAAACGAACGCGATTTCGGCAGCCTCACGGGGCCGCCTGTTTGGGAGGAAGACAGTATATGATTCAAGTAAGAGATCAGAAGATCGACGAAGCGGTATTCCTGAAGCTCCACGAGAAGGAGATCTCCGCCTGGCCCACCGGCAGGGACATTGACCTGGACGAGGCCGTGGAGTATCAGAAGTCCCTGCCGGAAGACAAGAGCTTCTGGAAGCGGCTGAGCAAATATAAGGCCGAGGGCAAGACCGGCCTCTATCCCCGCAGCGGCGTGCCCGTGGTGGAAGAAGAGATCAGGCTTCTCCAGGGCCTCAACAGCGTGGGCGGGGAGCTCTTCCCCTTCACCACCGACTCCTATACCCGCAACCGCCAGTTTGAAAAGGCCCAGTTCGGCCTGGAAGAGAGCATCCGCACCGGCCAGCGCAAGCTCAACGGCTACCCCAACATCAACCACGGCGTGAAGACCAACCGGATGGTGGTGGAATCCTGCAGGGGCGCATTTGACCCCCGCTCCAGCTACGGCGCCAACAGCTTCGTGGCGGAGATGGCCTTCGCATCCGGCATGACCAGCATGCCCAACAGCTTCTTTGGCTGGATCTCCGGCTATGACAAGAATGTCACCCCCGAAGCCTGCATCGAGACCGCCCAGTATCTGGGCCGTCTGCTGGGCTGGTACGCCGACCACGGCGTCATCCTCTCCTCCGCCTGCCACGGCTGGCTGCCCAACGGCGTGGTGCCCATGTACATCAACATGGCCACTCAGATCATCGAGAGCCTGGTCACCACCGGCCAGGGCGGCAGAGCCATCATCCCGCTGACCAATATGCAGGGCAACTTCTCCCAGGACCTGAGTGATATCCGGGCCAGTGAGATCCTCTTCCCCAAATACTTCGAGAAGCTGGGCCGCAAGGATGCCTTCATCCCCGGCATCATCGGCAATCAGTCTTCCCTCTTCCCCTTCCCCCAGGACGTGGGCATGGCCTACGGCTACATCAACTACACCGCCATGCTGGCCGCCGTGGCCGGCCTGCCCGCCTGCTCTGTCAAGACCGTGGACGAAGCCAGCGGCGTGCCCTCCATCGAAAGCCATATGGAAACCTACCGCAGCGCCAACTGGCTCTTTGAAGTCATGCGCGCCCAGAAGTGGGACGTGAACAGGGCGGAAGTAGAGCTGGAGACCGAGATGACCGTCAAGGCCGTCAGCGCCATTGTGGACAAGGTGCTGGAAATGGGCGACGGCGATATCTGCGTTGGCACCGTCAAGGCCATTGAGGCCGGCGTGCTGGACAGCCCCTTCTCCATCAACAGCCATCCCCGGGATCTCTGTCTGGGCGTCCGCGACCTGCAGGGCGCCTGCCGTTACCTGGACTTCGGCAACATCCCCGTGCCCGAAGAGGTCAAGGAATACCATCGCGAAAAGATCCATGAGCGCGAAATGGCCGAGGGCACGAAGCTGGGCTTCAACGCCTCCATCGCCGATTTCTGGTGCCTGAGCAAGGGCAAGGTCACCGGCACCCCCGAAGTGAGCCCCTACGAAGAAGAGGCCCTGAAGTATAAGCCCGCCATCACGGAAAAGCAGCCCACCGTCATTACCGGCACCGTGGGCGTGGACAGCCACGTCATCGGTACCAAGATCGTTTCCCGTATCCTGAGCCGGTACGGCTTCAAGGTGGTGGCTCTGGGCGCCCAGACCTCCGTGGAGGACTTCATCAAGGCCGCGCAGGAGACCGATGCCTGCGCCATGCTCATTTCCTCCCTCTACGGCATGGCCGAAATGGACTGCCTGGGTTTCCGGGACAAGTGCGTGGAAGCCGGTGTGGGCGACATCCTGCTGTACATCGGCGGCATCCTTGGCGTGGGCGTCCGGGACTTCAAGGAAGACGAAGCCAAGTTCAAGGATCCCAGGATCGGTTTTGACCGGGTCTACCCCCCCGAAACCGACGTGGAAAAGGACATTGTGGACCTCTGCAACGACCTGAAGGCCAGGGGGCTTCTGTAAATTGTCCGATATCCGCGTTTTCATCGACTTTGGCAGCACCTTCACCAAGGTCGTCGCCTTTGATCTGAAGGCTGAAACGCTGCTGGCTCGTGTCCAGTCCCCCTCCACCGTGGATACGGATGTGAATCTGGGGCTGGACCGGGCTCTGGCGGAGCTGCAGCGCAGCGTGCCGGTCACGGAGGCGGACGTTCGTGAGGCCCTGGCCTGCTCCAGCGCCGCTGGCGGTCTGCGGATGGTTTGCATCGGTCTGGTGCCGGAATACACCACCGAAGCGGGCCGTCTGGCCGCACTGGGCGCAGGCGCCAAGGTGGTGGGCTCCTTCTCCTATGAGCTTACCAGACGGGAAGTGCGCCGGATGGAGGAGCTTGCGCCGGACATCGTCCTGCTCACCGGCGGGACCGACGGCGGCAACAAGCGCACCATCATCCACAACGCGGAGATGCTGGCAGAGGCGGAAGGTCTCACAAACATCATCGTGGCCGGCAACAAATCCGCCCATGATGAGATCCACGACATTCTGGATGACAGCGGCAAAAACGTGGTCTACACCTCCAACGTCATGCCGGAATTCGGCAAGCTGGAGATCGGCCCGGTGAACGAGGTCATCCGCAGCATGTTCATTGAGCACATCACCGAAGCCAAGGGCGTGGACAAGGCCTGCGAGCGCATCGCTCGGGTGCTGATGCCCACCCCCTCCGCCGTGCTGGAAGCGGCAAAGCTCCTGGCCGACGGCACCTACCGCGAAGCCGGGCTCGGCCCCCTGCTGGTGGTGGATGTGGGCGGTGCCACCACGGATGTATACAGCGTGGCCGAGGGCGTGCCCCGAAAAAGCGGTGTCAGCTATGTGGGACTGCCGGAACCCTATGCCAAGCGCAGTGTGGAGGGCGACCTGGGCCTGTTCCACAATCTGGACACCCTGATGGAGCTGGCCGCAAAGGAGCGTGTGGAATTCCGGGGCGGCGAAAGCCAGGAGGATGTGCTGGCAGGGCTGAAGGCCGTGCTGGGCGTACCCGGCGGCGGCAGCCAGACAGAGGATCAGCTGCTGCTGAGCCGACTGGCGGTGAAAACCGCGGTGGAGCGGCACGCAGGCCGCCTCTCACGGCGGATGACCCTCAACGGTGAAGTGTGGATGCAGCAGGGCAAGGACCTGACGGAGCTGAAAACCGTACTGGGCGCCGGGGGGCCGCTGGCCTTTTCCTCCGACCCCCGCTATGTGCTGCAGGGCGCCTGCGGCGGCGAGGACCCCGGAGTGCTGAAGCCCCGGGAAGCAGACTTCCTGCTGGACGGGCGCTACATTCTCTTCGCCATCGGCCTTCTGAGCCTTTCGGAGCCGGAAAAGGCCCTGCGCATCTTCAAAAAATACATGGTGAAGCTGTAACAGCCGACCTTTACGCAGCGGGCACACCCAGCTTTCTGCAATCATACGAAATCCCGGCGCAGTACTGCGCCGGGATATTTTTATTTCCTCCCCATTACCCCCGGAGGCAAAAAACGGGAGCCGCTCAAAAAGCGGCTCCCGCAGGAAATGCACAGAGTTATTTACTTGGCAAAGCGGAAGGCAAACTTGGTGGAAATGGGATAGTCCGCCTTGGCCCCTTCGATCATGCCGGCATACTGCTCCTGCACCTTCATATCCTCGCCGATCATCAGGTTGTAGTTCTGCTCGCTGCGGCCGGCAAAATAGACCACATAGTAGAAACCGTCATCGTAGAAGGAGGTGACTTCGCCCTCCACGCGGCTGTCGTCGAAGATATAGTTTTCCAGATCGTAGTTGTCCAGCTGACCCTTGGCAATGTTCTGGTACAGGCCGCCGTTGGTACTGCCGTCGGTGTTGTAGGTGTTGGCCAGATTGGCAAAGCACGCTTCGGTGGGATCCTCGTTGTAGGCAGCAAGGATCTCGTCCACAGTGGCCTCAGCGGCGGAGAGGGTGGCATCGGTATAGCTGCCGCTGCCTTCGTCCTTCGCCACGGGGATCACGATGCCCCGGAAGCTGGCCAGGCGGTACTCATTGGGGTTGGCGTCCAGATACATCAGGACATAATAGCCCTCGGCATCGCTGTAAATCTTGGTCTCGCCGTAGACCCGGGCGCTGTCGGTCAGCCAGGCCTTCCAGTCGCTGTTGATGGCAGCGGGAGCCATGTCGCGGTACAGGCAGGCTTCGGGATCCTCGTAGGTGGCCTTCTGGTCTTCGGGCGCAAAGTTCAGCACGGCGTCGGCAAAGGTCTCCTGGTCGGCGGCGGCGGCGATATTGGTCGCAATGTCGGAGGCGGCAGCCATGGCAGCCGTGGCATCGATGCCGTTTTCTTCGTCCGCCACGCCCTCAACAAAGTACATCATGTAGCTGATGAGGTCGTAATCCTTGCGAACTTCTTCATAGGCGGCAAGCTTCTCTTCCTCGGTGAGGGCAGCTCTCCAGCGTTCGGTGAGCTCCTGGCTGTAGTAGGTGGCATAGAAGGAGGTTTCCAGCAGCTCGCGGAGCCGCTCTTCGTTCATGCCCTTGCCGTACATGGCCCGGAGATAGGCGCGGTAATCGCTGTAGCCCTGGGAAATGGCGCTGGTCTTCACGTTCTCAATGGCCGCGTCCACTTCCGCCTTCTGCTCGCCTGTCAGGGTCCAGCCTTCCTTCTTGCCCATGTCGTTGAGGATGGCCATCTGCTGCAGCTGGCCGAAAGCAGTCTCTTCAAAATAGGAGTCCCAGGTCTGGGTCTCGCTGTAGTTCTGCTCGTCCAGGGGGGTGTTGGGGTCCAGCAGCAGATACGCATACTCGCCGTAGTTCTGGGAGATGGTCGCGTAGGTGTTGTAGTAGTTGTTGAAGTACTCATAGTTGAACTCGGCGTTGGTGAAATCCCAGTCGCCGGCCTTGATGGCGGACATGCCCGTGTAGAAGAGGGTGGAGTTGAACACCACCAGGAAGAGCAGGATCACCACGACTGCCGCCACGGCAGCGGTCGTGATCAGTTTTTTCCGCTTCCGGATCTTCTGCATGTCCTTCGCGCGTACCTGACGCTTTTCCACGCCCTCGCCGCGTTCGTCAAAACGTTTTTTCTTTTCTCTGGATGCACTCATTGTATACGTCCGTCCTTTTCTGCTGAGAGAATATCCTGTACATTATAAGGGTTTGTGTGCTCAATTGCAAGAGAAATTGCGTCTTTTGCGCAAAGGCACTTTGCGCCGCCAAAAACACGCTCCCGGTGCCACGATTTGTCAGCCTTCACCCCTTGATATTGTGAAGGCTTTGTGGTACATTATGTATGCGGCCGGCACCTCATGGAAGTGCCTCCGCGCAAGACCCTGCCGTGCTCGTGATGGGCCTTTTTAGAACCCACATCTATTATAAGGGATGCCTTCCTCCCGCGGTGAATTGCAGGCCTCCCTCCGTCACCCCCGCCTGTGCCGGGGTGCGAGGACGTTGGAAGCAGCGAAGCCATGGGGCGGCGACCCACCTGCATCTCGTGCAGGTTATAAACGGGTTCAC
>JAZSQG010000001.1:0-9619 GCA_045537855.1 Oscillospiraceae bacterium | reverse complement strand
CCCCTTGGCTCACAGAACGACATGGCTCCGACCCGACTTCTTGGTGATGGCAGCGGTGGTGGTGGTCTTACCATGGTCGATGTGGCCGATGGTGCCGATATTCACGTGAGGCTTCGTTCTTTCAAACTTCTGCTTCGCCATTTGAGTATTTCCTCCTCAAAATTTTAGTATATGATTTTAACTTCGTTCTGCAGGAAATGTCGGGCTATTCTACACTAATTTCCCGCACTTTGCAACCGATTTTTTTATCGGTTTTGATTTTACCAGTTGTTCTTGTCGATGATCTTCTCGGCAATGGATTTGGGGATCTCGGTGTAATGGCTGGGTTCCATGCTGAACTGCCCGCGGCCCTGGCTGCGGCCACGCAGGTTGGTGGCATAGCCGAACATCTCACTCAGGGGCACATGGGCGTTAATGTCAGCCGCACCGCCACGGATCTCCATGCCCGTGATCTGGCCGCGGCGTCCGTTGATATCGCCGATGACATCGCCCATGTATTCTTCAGGGACGATGATGCGCACCTGCATGATGGGCTCCAGCAGGACAGGATCGGCCTTCATAACGCCGTCCTTGAAACCCATGCTGCCCGCGATCTTAAAGGCCATTTCGGAAGAGTCGACCTCGTGGTAGCTGCCGTCCAGCAGAGTGACCTTCACGTCCACCACAGGATGGCCGGAAAGGGGGCCGGAGAGCATGGCGCCCCGGATACCCTCGTCAACGGAGGGGATATATTCCTTGGGGATGGCGCCGCCCACGATCTTGTTGATAAACTCATAGCCCTTGCCGCTTTCGTTGGGCTCGATGAGGAGCTTCACGTGGCCGTACTGGCCCTTGCCGCCGCTCTGACGGACGAAGCGTCCCTCAGCGTTGGCACTGCGGCGGATGGTCTCCTTATAGGAAACCTGAGGCTTGCCCACATTGGCTTCCACCTTGAACTCCCTCAGAAGGCGGTCCACGATGATCTCCAGATGGAGCTCGCCCATGCCGGCGATGATGGTCTGACCCGTCTCTTCGTCGGTATAAGCCTGGAAGGTGGGGTCTTCTTCCACGAGCTTTGCCAGCGCAACGCTCATCTTCTCCTGACCGGCCTTGGTCTTGGGCTCGATGGCAACGCGGATGACAGGATCGGGAAATTCCATGGACTCCAGCAGGACCTTCTGCTTGTCGTCGCACAGGGTGTCGCCGGTGGTGGTGTTCTTCAGGCCCACAACGGCAGCGATGTCGCCGCAGTAGACACAATCAATGTCTTCCCGGTGGTTGGCATGCATCTGCAGGATGCGGCCCAGCCGCTCCCGATGGCCCTTGCCGGCGTTGATGACGGTTTTACCCGATTCACAGGTGCCGGAATAGACACGCATAAATGCAAGCTTGCCCACAAAGGGGTCGGTCATGATCTTGAACGCGAGGGCGCTGAAGGGCTCGTTGTCATCAGGCTTGCGGACGATCTCTTCGCCGGTATCCACATCCTTGCCGACAACGGGGGGCACGTCCAGGGGAGAGGGAAGATACGCCACCACGGCATCCAGCAGCTTCTGCACGCCCTTGTTCTTATAGGACGTACCGCAGACCACGGGAACGAGCTTCACGGCGAGGGTACCCTTACGGATGGCCCGGCGCAGCTCGTCGGGGGTGATCTCCTCTTCGCAGAGGAACTTTTCCATGATTTCGTCATCGAAGTCCGCAGCCTTCTCAACGAGATTGTTGTGGTACTCGGTGGCGAGGTCCATGAGTTCCTCGGGGATGTCCACCAGACTGGTGTCCTGGCCCAGCTCATCGTTATAAATGGTGGCGTTCATCTCGACCAGGTCAATGATGCCCCGAAAATCGGCTTCACTGCCGATGGGGAGCTGGATGGGCACGGCGTTGGCCTTGAGCCGATCATGCACCATATCCAGCACGTTGTAGAAATCGGCGCCCATGATGTCCATCTTATTGACGTAAATCATTCTGGGCACCTGGTAATGATCTGCCTGACGCCAGACGGTTTCGGACTGGGGTTCCACGCCGCCCTTTGCGCAAAGGACGGTCACGCTGCCGTCCAGCACGCGCAGACAGCGCTCAACTTCTGCGGTGAAGTCCACATGGCCGGGGGTGTCGATGATGTTGATGCGATGGTCCTTCCAGAAGCATGTGGTAGCAGCGGAGGTAATGGTGATGCCTCTCTCCTGCTCCTGCTCCATCCAGTCCATGGTCGCAGAGCCTTCATGCGTCTCACCAAGCTTGTAGGTGCGTCCCGTATAGAACAGGATGCGCTCCGTCGTGGTGGTCTTGCCCGCGTCGATGTGAGCCATGATTCCGATATTTCTGGTTTTGTCCAGGGAATACTGTCTCGGCATTTTGAACTCCTAAACTTTCTTTCCGTTGAAACCGCTAAGCAGCGATTACCAGCGGTAGTGGGCGAACGCGCGGTTGGATTCGGCCATCTTGTGGGTATCCTCGCGCTTCTTCACAGCACTGCCGGTGTTGTTGCTGGCGTCCAGGATCTCGCCGGCGAGACGCTCTTTCATGGTCTTCTCGCCGCGGTTCCGGCTGTAGTTGGTCAGCCAGCGCAGACCCAGGGTCAGACGACGGTCAGCACGGACCTCGATGGGCACCTGGTAGGTTGCGCCGCCGACACGGCGGGCCTTGACTTCCAGAGACGGCATGATGTTATCCAGGGCCTGGGTGAAAACTTCCAGGGGATTCTTGCCGGTCTTCTCAGCGATAATGTCGAAGGCGCCGTAAACGACTTTCTGCGAAACGCCCTTCTTACCATCCAGCATGATGCTGTTGATCAGCTTGGTAACAAGCACGGAATGGTACATGGGGTCGGGCAGAACTTCTCTCTTGGGAACGTTACCTCTTCTGGGCACTATACTTCCCTCCTTCATAGAAATGATGTCACAGGTACTCGAAAGCGGTATGGAACCGCCCCCGTTTGCGCCCCGAACGTAACTCGATCTGAATCATATAGATACAATCGGGGCTCCGATTGGTTGATAAGCTTACTTCTTGGCGCCAGCCTTGGGACGCTTCGCACCGTACTTGGAGCGACCCTGCCGCCGGTTGTTCACGCCCTGGGTATCCAGAGAACCACGGATGATGTGGTAACGGACGCCGGGGAGGTCCTTGACACGGCCGCCGCGGATCATCACGATGGAGTGCTCCTGCAGGTTGTGGCCGATGCCGGGGATATAAGCGGTGACCTCGTAGCCGTTGGTGAGACGGACACGGGCGACCTTACGAAGCGCAGAGTTGGGCTTCTTGGGGGTAGAAGTTCTGACCGCCGTGCAGACGCCACGCTTCTGGGGGGAGCTCAGGTCGGTCTCCCGATTCTTCAGGGTGTTGAGACCCTTCTGCATTGCGGGGGCAGTGGACTTGTACTTGACCTGCTCTCTTCCCTTCCGGACCAGTTGGTTAAAAGTAGGCATGATTTTCCTCCTTCCCAAAATAATAATCTATTCAGACAAATCAGGATTATAGCACGCAAAGTTCGATTCGTCAACCAATTTTGCCCAGTTAGTTCTGAAAAAACATGACGAATTGCTGACTTTTTTACGGCTCGCGCCTTGTACAAAGCGCCGAAAGGCGGCGGGCAGCTTCCGGGTGCAGGACGCCCCTCTCCCCTGCCCCCAAACGCAGCTCTGCCGCGGCTATGGGCCGCGGCAGAGAATGCGCTTAAATTCAGACGGCTTCGCTTTCCGCTTCCGCCTCGACGGAGGCTTCCGCTTCGCCTTCCGCAGCTTCCTGGCCGCGAACCATCTGGAGATCGAAATCCCGGTAGACGGACAGGCCGGAGCCGGCGGGGATCAGCTTGCCGATGATGACGTTTTCCTTCAGACCCACCAGGTGGTCCACCTTGCCCTTGATGGCAGCCTCCGTGAGGACCTTGGTGGTCTCCTGGAAGGAGGCGGCGGAGAGGAAGGATTCCGTGGCCAGAGAGGCCTTGGTGATACCCATGAGGAGGCGGGTGCAGTTGGCGGGACGGCCGGTGGCCACTTCCCCGGCTTCTTCCGCTTCCTGATTGCGCTGGGCGATCTGGGCGTTCTGGCGCTTCAGCTCGGTGAGGTCCACAGTGGCGCCGCTGAGCAGCTCGGTATCGCCGGATTCCTCTACGCGTACCTTGCGCATCATCTGGCGGACAATGACCTCGATGTGCTTGTCGTTGATGTCAACGCCCTGCTGACGGTACACCTTCTGGACCTCCTGGGTCAGGAACAGATGGGCCGCGTCGATGCCCAGGACCCGCAGCACGTCATGGGGGCTGAACTGGCCGTCGGTGAGCTTGTCGCCCTGGTTGACATAGTCGCCGTTCTTCACGCGGATACCGCTGCTCACGGGCACCAGCACGTTCCAGCGCTCGCCGGAGGCGCTCTGGGTGTCGGTGGCTTCGCTGGTACCGGTGATGGTCAGGCTCAGCACGTTGTTCTTCTTGGATTCTTCCAGCGTCACCACACCGCTGATCTCCGCCAGCGTGGTCATCTTCTTGGGCTTGCGGGCCTCGAAGAGTTCCTCGACTCGGGGCAGACCCTGGGTGATGTCGTCACCGGCAACGCCGCCGGTATGGAAGGTACGCATGGTCAGCTGGGTGCCGGGTTCGCCGATGGACTGGGCGGCGATGACGCCGACGGCTTCGCCCGCGCTCACCGGCTCGCCGGTGGCCAGGTTCATGCCGTAGCAGCGGGCGCAGACGCCGCGCTTGGCTTCGCAGTCCAGCACGCTGCGGATGCGGACGGCCACGATCTTGTGGCGGATGAGCACTGCCGCATCGTCGGCAAGGAGCATACGGTCCCGGGTGAAGGGGCCCTTCTCGTCGCAGAGGACCTCGCCGGTGACGGGATCGGGAATGTCAAAGACCGGGAAGCGGCCGTGGACGGAGTCGCCGAAGCTGCGCACGATGCTGGCACTGTCACCCTCAAAGGGCAGGGGCTGCTCGTTTTCGGGGTTCTTCCAGATGGCAGCCTTGGTGCGCACAAAGTGCTCGTCGTTCATGATGCGGTTGTAATCGTTGAAATAATCGTTGGTCAGCGCGTAGGCCCAGACACCTTCGTCAGTGCCGCAGTCAAACTCGCGGATGATCACGTCCTGGCTGACGTCGACCAGACGGCGGGTCAGGTAACCGGAGTCGGCGGTACGCAGAGCGGTATCGGCCAGACCCTTACGGGCGCCGCGGGAGGAGGTGAAGTACTCCAGAACGCTGAGGCCTTCACGGAAGTTGGCCTTGATGGGGATTTCGATGGTCTTACCGGAGGTGCTGGCCATCAGACCGCGCATACCGGCCAGCTGACGGATCTGGTTCATGCTGCCTCGGGCACCGGAGTCGGACATCATATAGATGGGATTGAACTTATCCAGCGCATGCTCCAGCTCATCGGAAACGGCCTTGGTGGTCTTTTCCCACTCGGAGATGACCAGACGGGCACGCTCGTCGTTGGTGATGAAGCCGCGCTTATACTGCTTCTCGATGCCGATGACCTTCTCCTCGGTCTCGCCGATGAGGACCTTCTTGCTTTCCGGCACGGTCATATCGGAGATGGAAATGGTAATGGCACCCAGGGTGGAATACTTGAAGCCCATGGCCTTCACGGCGTCCAGCATTTCGGTGCTGCGGGTGAAGCCGTGACGGGTGATGCACTTGTCCACGATGGCGCCCAGCTTCTTTTTGTCGACCTTGAAGTTGACCTCATAGTCGAAATACTGCTCGGGGTCATTGCGGTCCACAAAGCCCAGGTCCTGAGGAATGGGCTGGTTGTAGATGATACGGCCCACGGTGGTCTTCACGGTACGGTGCTGCATGACGCCGTCCTTCTCCTTGAAGACGCGGACATGGATGGGGGCATGCATGCCGATACGGCCCGCATCGTAAGCCATCATGGCTTCATCTTCGCTGGAGAACCAGTCATACTTCACATACTGCGCGGGCTTCTGGCCTTCGGCCAAGGCGGCGTTGACCTTCTCCACCACGTCCAGAGGCGCGATGCGGCCTTCACGCATTTCCCAGTAATCGGTATCGCCCACGTCGGTGACCAGCACCTCTTCCCGCTCGTAGGTCAGGTAATAGGCGCCCATGATCATGTCCTGGGTGGGAACGGTGACGGGATGGCCGTCCTGGGGACGGAGGAGGTTGTTGGCGGAGAGCATCAGGATGCGGGCTTCCGCCTGGGCTTCACTGGACAGAGGCACATGAATGGCCATCTGGTCACCGTCAAAGTCGGCGTTATAAGCGGTGCACACCAGGGGATGCAGCTTCAGGGCGCGGCCTTCCACCAGGATGGGCTCGAAGGCCTGGATGCCCAGACGGTGCAGGGTAGGCGCACGGTTCAGGAGCACGGGATGCTCCTTGATGATGTCGTCCAGGGCGTCCCACACTTCCGTGCGGCCCTTGTCCACCATCTTCTTGGCGCTCTTGATATTGTTGGCGATGCCGTCCTCCACCAGCTTCTTCATAACGAAGGGGCGGAACAGCTCGATGGCCATTTCCTTGGGCACGCCGCACTGGAAGAGCTTCAGGTCGGGGCCGACCACGATAACGCTTCGGCCGGAGTAGTCGACACGCTTGCCCAGCAGGTTCTGGCGGAAGCGGCCCTGCTTGCCCTTGAGCATATCGCTGAGACTCTTCAGGACACGGCTGTTGACGCCGGTGACGGCGCGGCCGCGGCGGCCGTTGTCGATGAGGGCGTCCACCGCCTCCTGGAGCATGCGCTTCTCGTTGCGCACGATGATGTCGGGGGCGTTGAGCTGGATGAGCTTCTTCAGGCGGTTGTTGCGGTTGATGACCCGGCGATACAGGTCGTTCAGGTCGCTGGTGGCGAAACGGCCGCCGTCCAGCTGGACCATGGGACGGATATCGGGGGGAATCACGGGCAGCACGTCAATGATCATCCACTCGGGACGGTTACCGCTCTGGCGGAAGGCTTCCACCACTTCCAGGCGCTTGACGAGCTTGGCCTTCTTCTGACCGGAAGCGTCCTTCAGTTCGGCACGCAGTTCGGCAGACAGCTGCTCGCAGTCGATCTGGCTCAGCAGTTCCTTGACGGCCTCGGCACCCATGCCGGCCTTGAAATCGTCCTCATACTTTTCGCGGTAATCCCGGTATTCCTTTTCCGTCAGCACCTGATTCTTGCTGAGGCCGGTGTAGGAGGGGCCGGGATCGGTAACCACGTAGCAGGCGAAATACAGGAGTTTTTCCAGAATTCTGGGAGAAATGTCCAGAATGAGACCCATGCGGGAGGGGATGCCCTTGAAGTACCAGATGTGGCTCACAGGGGCAGCCAGCTCGATGTGGCCCATACGCTCGCGGCGCACCTTGGCCTTGGTCACTTCCACGCCGCAGCGATCGCAGATCTTGCCCTTGTAGCGGATCTTCTTATACTTGCCGCAGTGGCATTCCCAGTCCTTGGTGGGTCCAAAGATGCGCTCGCAGAACAGACCGTCCCGCTCGGGCTTCAGGGTTCTGTAGTTAATGGTCTCGGGCTTTTTCACTTCGCCGCAGGACCACTCGCGGATCATGTCCGGGGAAGCAATGCCAATTTTGATGGCGTCAAATGCCGTATTGCTCATTTACTCCACCTCCTCTGCGGAATCATCCAGATACGCATCGTCTTCGTAATCGTCAAACACAGCATCTTCCAGAGGCTCGGGATCCACATCCTCGATGCTGTAGCCGCTGCCGATGAGCTCGTCATCGTCGCTGCGATAGTCTTCCACATCCCGGAAGCCGCGGAAATCGTCATCATCATCGTCGTTGCGCAGCTCGATCTCCTGACCTTCTTCGTCCAGCACGCGCACATCCAGACACAGGGACTGCAGCTCCTTGACCAGGACCTTGAAGGATTCGGGGACACCGGGCTGGGGCACGTTCATGCCCTTCACGATGGCTTCGTAGGTGCGCACACGGCCGGTCACGTCGTCGGACTTGACGGTAAGGATCTCCTGCAGGGTGTAGGCAGCGCCGTAAGCCTCCAGGGCCCAGACTTCCATTTCGCCGAAGCGCTGGCCGCCGAACTGAGCCTTGCCGCCCAGAGGCTGCTGGGTGACCAGGGAGTAGGGGCCGGTGGAACGGGCGTGGATCTTATCGTCGACCAGATGGTGCAGCTTCAGGAAGTAGACATAGCCCACGGTAACGGGGTTGTCAAAGGGACGGCCGGTACGTCCGTCATACAGGATGCTCTTGCCGTCGCGGCGGAGGCCGGCGCCTTCCAGCAGATCCATGATCTCCTGTTCGTTGGCACCGTTGAAGATGGGGGTGGCCACCTTCCAGCCCAGAGCCTGGGCGGCATAACCCAGATGGACTTCCAGCACCTGACCGATGTTCATTCGGGAGGGAACGCCCAGGGGGTTCAGCACGATATCCAGAGGCGTGCCGTCGGGGAGGTAAGGCATATCTTCCCGGGGCAGGATGCGGCTGACAACGCCCTTGTTGCCGTGACGGCCGGCCATCTTGTCGCCCACGCTGATCTTACGCTTCTGGGCGATGTAGCAGCGAACCACCATGTTCACGCCGGGGCTCAGCTCGTCGCCGTTTTCCCGGGTGAAGACCTTCACATCCACCACGATGCCGCTTTCGCCGTGGGGCACCTTCATGGAGGTGTCGCGCACTTCCCGGGCCTTTTCGCCGAAGATAGCCCGGAGGAGGCGTTCTTCCGCGGTGAGATCGGTCTCGCCCTTGGGGGTGACCTTGCCCACCAGAATATCGCCGGCACGGACCTCGGCGCCGACACAGATGATGCCGCGCTCGTCCAGATACTTCAGGGCGTCTTCGCCCACACCGGGGATGTCACGGGTGATCTCTTCGGGACCCAGCTTGGTATCCCGGGCATCGATCTCGTGCTCTTCAATATGAATGGAGGTGAACACATCGTCCTGCACCAGACGTTCGTTCAGCAGGACAGCGTCCTCGTAGTTGTAGCCTTCCCAACTCATGAAGCCCACCAGCACGTTCTTGCCCAGGGCAATTTCGCCCTGGCTGGTGGAGGGGCCGTCGGCCAGGACCGTGTCGGCGGTGACGCGCTCGCCCGCGCTGACGATGGGACGCTGGTTGCTGCAGGTGCCCTGGTTGCTGCGGGCAAACTTGCGCAGCTGATAGCTCACCACATCGCCGCTGTCATAGCGCACCTGCACTTCCCGGGCGCTGACGCGGGTGACCACCCCTTCGCCCTCGGCCATGACCACCACGCCGGAGTCCACGGCGCACTTGTGCTCGATGCCGGTGGCGACGATGGGAGCCTGGGTGACCATGAGGGGCACGGCCTGACGCTGCATGTTGGCGCCCATCAGAGCACGGTTGGCGTCATCGTTTTCCAGGAAGGGGATCATGGCGGAAGCCACGGAAACCATCATGCGGGGGCTGATATCAATGAACTCGACACGCTCCCGGTCCACTTCGATGATCTCGTCACGGTGACGGCAGGTAACACGCTTGTTGAGCAGGCAGCCGTTCTCGTCCAGAGGCTCGGTGGCCTGGGCGACGATATATTCGTCTTCCACGTCGGCGGTGAGGTACTGGACATCGTCGGTGACCTTGCAGGTCCCCTTCTCCACCCGGCGGAAGGGAGCCACCAGGAAGCCGTACTCATTGACCCGGGCATAGGAGGCCAGGTAGGAGATCAGGCCGATGTTGGGACCTTCGGGGGTCTCGATG
>JAZSQG010000349.1:0-4399 GCA_045537855.1 Oscillospiraceae bacterium | reverse complement strand
AGTTTGAAAAAACGGCCCTCTGCCTCCGGCTGCGGAGGGAAGGGGAGGAAACCGCCCTTTCCTTCGGCCTGGATGGCAGGGGCCTGGAAAATCTGCTGGATGGCGCCAGGCTGCTGCTCAGCGCCGCCTGGACGGAGGAGGATACCCTCCTGCTCCGGCTTCGGGGGCTGGAAGGCTCCTTCCTGCAGACTCTGCGCCTGAAGTTCGACGATGGCGGCTGCACGATCTCGGCGGAAGCCGGCGGTTTCCTGTCCCCGGGCATGGAGCCCGTCAGGGCGACTGCGGTGTAACGCTTAGGACCGTCAGGCAGCCCTCTTCCACCTGAAAGCCGATCTCCAGACCGGCAAAGCGGAAGCCGTAGCGGCGGCTGTCACCCCGCTGATAGGCGGGGCGCGGGTCACAGGCGAGGACCTCTTCCAGGGCCCTGCGCTGGTTTTTGGGCACCTTATTCAGCGTGCCCGGGGCAAAGCTGACCCGCAAAGGCTCCCAGCTCCGGCTGTCGGTAAAGCCGCCGGAAGCATCCGGGATGCTGTCGGCATAGGGAATGTAGGGCTTCACATCGTAAATGGGGGTGCCGTCCACCAGGTCGGCGCCGGAAACCAGCAGCCGTCCTGCCTCTGCCTGTTCCAGCTTCACGCAGCTGAGCCCCAGTGGATTGGGGCGGAAGGGACTGCGGGTGGCGAACACGCCCATGCGGGCATTGCCCCCCAGGCGGGGCGGCCGCACCGTGGGGCTCCAGCCCCGCTGAAAGTTTTCGGAAAAGCCCCAGATGAGCCAGAGGTGGGAGTAATCCTCCATCCCACGGAAGGCGTCGGCAGCGGCATATTCCGGCAGAAAGCGCACCTCCCCCTGCAGGGCGGGGGCAAGCCCGCTCTGGCGGGGCACGCCGAACTTGGTGGCGAAGGGGGAGTGAAAATAGGCGATGACCTTCAGTTCCATACGTAAAACCTCGGTTATAATGTGATCCAGTAGCGCTGAATGGGGCCGCTCTCCGTGTCCACATTGCGCTCCCATACGCCGCCGCAGCGGCGGATGACGGTCTCGCTTGCGATGTGATCTACACGACAAGTGACAAGCACCCGTTCAAGGCCCCGGGCGCGGCACTTGGGCAGAAGCTGCTGCAGCATTTGCGTGGCGACGCCGCGCCTGCGGAAGTCGGGGTGGACGCTGTAGCCGATGTGGCCGCCCCAGAGCCCCAGTGTTGGGTGGTCGATGTGGTGGCGGAAAGTGATGATGCCCAGCAGGGCATCCGTTTCCGGGTCGATGCCCAGCCAGGTCTCGCTGTCCACCAGTCCCGGCGGACAGGTTTCAGGAGAAGCCTGTGCCCTCAGCACCTCCAGCCAGGCTTCCGCCGTTTCACAGTCCCGGAGGCTGCTGCAGCCGTGGTATTTGCCGTCGGGCCGGAAAAAGACCTGGCGATAGGCCATGATCTGCGCGGAATAGCGCAGGTCCGGCGCGGTCAGTACACAGTTTTGCATGATTCGCACCCCCTTTCCGGGAGCATAGCATGCCCCGGAGGAAAAGTCAAAGTGCCGGAATCCCGCCCGCTTCCCCCGTGGGAATGGGCAAAATTCATAAAAATGAATATATTCCGGGAATGCCTTGACGAATATACAGGAATGGTGTATACTTCCTGCATCTTAATTCAAAGGAGCGGACTAACTATGTCCTACGAGAAGATTGTTCTTGCTTATTCCGGAGGCCTTGATACCTCCGTCATCATCCCCTGGCTGAAGGAAAACTACCCCGGCTGCGAAGTGATCGCCGTTGCGGCGGACGTGGGTCAGGCCGACGAGCTGGACGGCCTGCATGAAAAGGCCATGAAGACCGGCGCCAGCAAGCTGTACATCGAAGACCTGCGGGAAGAGCTGGTCAACGATTTCATCCTGCCCTCCATTCAGGCCGGCGCCACCTATGAAGAGTACCTGCTGGGCACCAGCCTGGCCCGTCCCCTTATCGCCAAGCGTCTGGTGGAGATCGCCAAGGCCGAAGGCGCCAAGGCCATCGCCCACGGCTGCACCGGCAAGGGCAACGACCAGGTGCGCTTTGAGCTGACCATCAAGCACTTTGCCCCGGATATGAAGATCATCGCCCCCTGGCGCGAGTGGGATATTCAGTCCCGCGATGAGGAGATCGACTACGCCGAAGCGCACAATGTGCCTCTGCGCATCAACCGGGAGACCAACTATTCCAAGGATAAGAACCTGTGGCACCTGAGCCACGAGGGTCTGGATCTGGAAGATCCCGGCAACGAGCCCACCTACGAGAAGCCCGGCTTCCTGGAAATGTGCGTGTCTCCCATGGACGCCCCCGATGAACCCACCTATGTGGAGATCGACATCGTCAAGGGCGTGCCCGTGGCCCTGAACGGCAAGGAAATAAGCCTGCTGGACATGATCTATGCCCTGAACGAGATCGGCGGCAAGAACGGCATCGGTCTGCTGGACCTGGTGGAAAACCGTCTGGTGGGCATGAAGAGCCGCGGTGTGTACGAAACTCCTGCCGGCACCATCCTGTACAAGGCCCAGCGCGTGCTGGAGACCATCTGCCTGGATAAGTACACCAGCCACAAAAAGCAGGAGCTGGCCATCACCTACGGCGAGCTCATCTACAACGGCCAGTGGTATACCCCCCTGCGGGAGGCCCTGCAGGCCTTCACCGACAAGGTGCAGGAGCGGGTCAACGGCAAGGTGCGCCTGAAGCTCTATAAGGGCAACATCATCAACGCCGGTGTGTGGAGCCCCAACAGCCTCTACAGCGAAGAGATCGCCACCTTCGGTGCCTCCGACTACAACCAGAAGGATGCGGAAGGCTTCATCAACCTCTTCGGTCTGCCTCTGAAGGTGCAGGCGCTGGTTGACGGGTACAAGGCCTGATGGCGAAGCTTTGGGAAGGACGGGCGGCCCAGCAGACGGATGCCGCCGCCGATGATTTCAACGCTTCCATCCGGGTGGACAGCCGGATGCTCCGGCAGGACATTCAGGGCAGTCTGGCCCACGCCGCCATGCTGGGGGCAACGGGAATCATTCCCCAGGCCGAGGCGGAGGCCATCGCTGCCGGTCTGGCGGGGATCCTGGAAGACATTGAAGCAGGAAAACTGGAAGTGGACATGTCCAGTGAGGACGTGCACACCTTCGTGGAAGGGGAGCTGACCCGGCGCATCGGCGCGGCGGGAAAGATGCTCCATACCGCCCGCAGCCGCAACGATCAGGTGGCCCTGGACTGCCGCCTGTATCTCCGGGAGCAGGCGGGGCTCACGGTGGAAAAGCTGGCTGCCGCCATTAAGGCGCTTGCGGGAAAAGCCGAGGAAGGCATGAACGCCGTGGTCCCGGGCTATACCCATCTGCAGCGGGCTCAGCCCATCGTGTTCGGGCAGCAGCTGCTGGCCTATGCCTGGATGCTGCTGCGGGATATCGGACGCATGCAGGATGCGGTGAAGCGCATGAACATGAGCCCTTTGGGGGCCTGTGCCCTGGCGGGCACCACCCATCCCATCGACCGGGAGATGACCGCTGCCGCCCTGGGCTTTGACGGGGTCTGCCCCAACAGCATCGACGCCGTGTCCGACCGGGACTTTGTGCTGGAGCTGGCTGCGGCCCTGTCTCAGGTGATGATGCACCTGAGCCGTCTGTCGGAAGAGCTGATCCTCTGGAGCAGCTGGGAATTCCGCTTTGTGGAGCTCAGCGACGCCTGGACCACCGGCTCCTCCATCATGCCCCAGAAGAAGAACCCGGATATGGCGGAGCTCATCCGCGGCAAGACCGGCCGGGTCTACGGCAACCTGATGGGTCTGCTGACCATGATGAAGGGCCTGCCCCTTGCCTATAACAAGGACATGCAGGAGGATAAGGAAGCGGTTTTTGACTCCTTCGACACCGTCCACGCCTGTCTGGACATTCTGGCTCCCATGCTGGAAAGCATGAAGCTGCGGCCGGACAAGATGCGTCAGGCGGCGGCGGAAGGCTTCATCAATGCCACAGATCTGGCCGACTACATGGTGCGCAAGGGGGAACCCTTCCGCAGCGCCTATCAGATCATCGGCCGTCTGGTGGCCGACTGCATCCGGGAGGGGCAGATCCTGGAAAATCTGCCGCTGGAGCGCTATCAGAGCTACAGCCCCCTCTTTGAGCAGGACCTGTATGAGGCCATTGATCTGGAGATCTGCGTTTCTAAGCGCACCAGTCAGGGCGGCACCGCCCCCAGCCAGGTGGCAGCCCAACTGAAGCTGCTGCGGCAGCAGCTGGAAGCCCTGCAGCTGTAAGTGAATCAAAACAGAGACCCCGGAAGCGGCTGCTTCCGGGGTCTTTTTGCGGTTCAGAACCGGTCCTTGAGATCCACGCTGCGGAACTCGGCAGGGAAGGGGTCCACGGGATTTCCCACGATGGTGTAGACCTTCTTC
>JAZSQG010000313.1:0-6598 GCA_045537855.1 Oscillospiraceae bacterium | reverse complement strand
ATCGACTGCCCCAGCAAGATCGGGCTGGTACGACTGGAGGGGGACGAAGTCTGCCTCATCGACAGCGGCAGCGATAAGGACGCCGGGCGCAAAGTGCGGCAGGTGCTGGACGCCGGGGGCTGGAAGCTCCGGGCCATCTACAACACCCACTCCCACGCCGACCACATCGGCGGCAACGCCTACCTGCAGAAGCAGACGGGCTGCCGCATCTACGCCCCGGGCATGGAGCAGGCCTTCACCCGGCACCCCATCCTGGAGCCCGCCTTCCTCTGGGGCGGCTGCCCGCCCAAAGCGCTGCGGCACAAATTCCTCATGGCCCAGGAGAGCGAGGCGGAAAGCCTGACGATGGAAAGCCTCCCCGCAGGCTGGGAAACTGTCAGCCTCCCGGGGCACTGCTTCTCCATGACGGGCTACCGCAGCCCCGACGGTGCGGTGTATCTGGCGGACTGCCTCTCCGGCCGGGAAACCCTGGAAAAATACCGCATCGCCTACCTCTGGGATGTGGAGGCCAGTCTGGAAACGCTGGAGACCGTGGCAGCGATGCCGGGAAACGTCTTCATCCCCGCCCACGCGGAGGTGACGGAGGACATTGCCCCCTTGGCCCGCTATAACATGGAGAAAATCCGGGAGACGGCGGCGGATATCACGGCCCTCTGCGCCGAGCCCATCTCCTTCGATGCGCTGCTGCAGAAGCTCTTCCGCTTTTACGGGCTCACCATGACCCTGCAGCAGCACGCCCTGCTGGGCAGCACCCTGCGCTCCTACCTGAGCTGGCTGCAGGGCTGCGGCGCGGTGGAAGCCGGCATCGAAAACGAACAGCTCCTCTGGCGGCGGTGCTGAAACTCCCTCCCCCCTTGTCAGCAAGCGCCGGAGCGTATTATAATGAAGCTATAAAAACTTAAAAATTCAGGATAGAAAGGAACAGTATCATGGCCGTATTTCAGTTCAGCTTTTTCTCCTCCTCTCTGCACCGCAACACCGACGTCACCGCAGTCATCCCCACGGAAGGGCCCATGTTCCCCGGCATGCCCGTGCCGGAAGGCCCCCTCAAGCTGCTGATCCTCCTCCACGGCTACAGCGGCTCCCACGCCGACTGGCTCCGGGGCAGCAGCATCGAGCAGCTGGCCGGAAAGCACCGCATTGCCATCCTCTGCCCCTCCTGCGAAAACAGCTTCTACATCGACGATGTCACCCGGGACGCCCTCTATGAGCAGCTCATCGCCCGGGAGCTCCCGGCTTTCGCCCGGAAGACCTTCCAGAACATCTCCGAGCGCCGGGAGGATACCTTCATCGGCGGTCTGAGCATGGGCGGCTACGGCGCCATCCGCAACGGACTGAAGAATCACGATGTCTTCGGCGGCATTCTGGCCTTCTCCTCGGCCCTCATCACCGACGGCATCAGCAAGATGCCCGACGAAGTGCAGCCCGGCCCCCAGGGCGGCGGTGGCGGCATGGGCATGAGCCCCAGCTACTTCATCCACACCTTCGGCAAGCCCAGCAAGATCCTGGGCAGCGATGTGGACCCCAAGGCCCTGGCGGAACAGCTCATGGCCTCCGGCGCCCAAAAGCCCCGGCTGTACATGGCCTGCGGCGCGGAGGACTTCCTCATCGAGTCCAACCGGGATCTCCACGCCCATCTGGAAAAGCTGGGCTACGAGCATTACTATGTGGAAGGCCCGGGCACCCACGAATGGGCCTACTGGGAGCGTCACATCACCCAGTCCCTGGCCTGGGTGGACGGCAAGCTTTGATCACAGCACATCGGGACACAAAAAAGGAGAGCCAAAGCGCTGCTTTGGCTCTCCTTTGTTCGTTGTTTCGGCAGAAACAGGACGCTTATTCCTTGATCTCGATGTTGCCGAAGCAGGCGCCGCAGATGTTGCAGCGCTTCTTCTGATCGTAGCGGCAGAAGCGGACATTGTCGCCCATGTACTCATAGGTATACTTGCTTTCGAAGAAGCCGTTGCCGCTGCCGCCCTCGGTGCGGATGATGGTGCCCCAGGTGCCGTGCATGAAGGCGGCCTGGAACATGACGGGCTTGTTCACCTTCCGGAACTGGATGGGGCAGTGCCACAGGGTGGGGGGCACGCGCACCACGGTGGGCCGGGTGATCATGCGATGCTCCATATGGTCCGGGTCCTCGCCGATGGCGAAGTCGATCTCGCAGTCGAAATCGAAGAAGTCCTGGGGGTTGGAGCCCATGAAGAAGATGTACTCGTCCACGCCCTGATGGAAGTGGGGGGCCTCGGTATCGTTGGCCCCGGCGAAGATCTGCCAGCCGATGTTATAGTTGGCGTCCTCCATGTAGATGTCGCCCCGGAAATAGGCCTGGGGAGAGGGGCACCAGTCGCCCCACTTGGTCTCTTCCTTGGGCAGGGCCAGCACCAGCTTGGCGGTCTCCGCCGTGATGGCAGGCTTGGGCACATCCAGCGCGGTGGCGTCGGAATAGGAGATGGTGGTATATCCCGGGCGCACCACGCAGGTGGTGGAGGAGGGGGCCTTATCCGCATCGTAGGCACCGGCCCTGGAGTACAGGGCCACGCCGTCTTCGTTCATGGCGCTGAACTGCGCCGCCTTCCAGCCGCTTTCGGGGCAGAGGGCGGGCTCGGTGACGCACTTGCCGCAGAAGGTACACTTGGCGTCCTTGTCCAGCACGCACTTCATGGTCTTCTGGCTCTCGTAGCGGTAGAGCTGCTCGCCGTCCTTCTCCACCAGCTGCACATACTCGAAGTTGCCGGAGAAGAGCACGGCCTGGAAGAGCATGGGCTTATCCACGCGCACGAAGTTCAGGGGGCCGTGCCACCAGTTCTTGGGCACCTTGATGAGGGTGGGCTCGGTGACAACGATCTTCTCCATGGTCTCGGGAGTGGGGCCCATGTAGAAGTGGATCTCCGCGTCGAAGGAGGAGAACACGTCGGGCAGGCTGCCGCCCAGGAAGACGAGATTTTCGTCGCAGCTGTGGAAATGGGCGTCCTTCTGGAGCATCACGGGCTTTTCAAAGACCTGGAAGCCGCAGTGCAGGGTGGCGCCGGGGATATCCTCCACGCCCCGGAAGTAGGCCTGGGGGGCGGTGATGATATCGCCCCAGCCCTCTTCGGGCTTAAATTCGTAAAAATACTGTTCGTACTTTTCCAGCATGGGCGCTTATTCCTTTTCCCACTTCTCCAGCAGGCACTTGCCGCAGGAGTCACAGCGCTTCTTCTCGTCGTACTTGCAGTTCACGGGGCCGTTGTACTGCATTTCCATGGTGCTGCCATCGGGCAGGTCATAGATGCCGTGGAACATGGGGGTGTTGCACATGGCCATGAACAGGACGGGCTTGTTGACTTCCTTGAAGTTCAGGGGGCAGTGATACTCGCCCTTGGGCACGCGGATGATGGTGGGCTTGGTGATGACATAGGTCTCCGCCTCGTCGCCCTTGCCCATGGTGAACTCGATCCTGGCGTCAAAGTCGAACACATTGGGGAAGCTGGCGCCCAGGAAGACCAGGTATTCTTCCGCATTGTGGCGGTGCTGCACCCGGTCCAGGAAGAAGGGCTTCACAAAGATCTGGAAGCTGGAGTTGAACTGGGCACCGGGGATCTGGCTGCCGCCGCGGAAATAAGCCTGGGGCTTGATGACGTAATCATCGGGGTCGCCCTCGGCCACGATCTCGTTGATCTCCTGGGGGAACTCAAAGACCAGCTTGCCGTACTTGCTGGCGGCCTTTTCTTCTTCGGTCAGAACATACTTCTGATTGCCGTCTTCCACCTTCACGCTCCTGAGGTCGAATTTGTTTTCGCTCATTGTGTTGAACCATCCTTTATGTAATAATATTTTACGCTCTTGGTCTGCCCGGGGCAAAAGCCCCGTTTTTATCATTCTATACTATCCCCGGCGGAATTTCCACAGCAATTCCGGGAAATGCGGAAAATTTCCCCGTCGGTGGAAATCTTTTTTTCCCTGTGTTATACTGGCGCTGCCGCGAGAACGCGGCAGCGCCCCAAATTACCCTTGCCGGCGGCCGCAAGGCCGGCATTTTGGCGCGTTCAGCGCCAAAAACGGGTAATATTGCGGCAAGTCTATGCAAAGTTTCCGCGAAACACCGCCGTTTCACCCGGGAAAGGAGCGAAGACATGTCCGTTTCCGCCGTATTCTTTGATCTGGACGGCACCCTGCTGCCCATGGATCAGGATCTGTTTGTGAAAACCTATTTCGGCCTTCTGGCAAAAAAGCTCAGCGCCCGGGGCTATGAGCCGAAGGCCCTCATCGACGCCGTCTGGGCCGGCACCCGGGCCATGGTGAAAAACGACGGCACGAAGGTGAACGAGGAAGCCTTCTGGGACTGCTTCTGCGGCATTTACGGCCCCGAAGCCCGGGAGGATGCTCCGCATTTTGAAGAATTTTACCGTCTGGAATTTCAGCAGGCCCGGGCCGTCTGCGGCTTTGCCGGAGAGGCGAGGGAGACGATCGACTTTCTGAAAGCCCGGGGCGTGAGCGCCGTGCTGGCCACGAACCCCCTCTTCCCCGCCATCGCCACCCACAGCCGCATCCGCTGGGCGGGGCTGGAGCCGGAGGATTTCCGCTTCATTACCACCTATGAAAACAGCCGCTTCTGCAAGCCCAACCCGGACTATTACCGGGAGCTGCTGGGCAGCCTGGGTCTCCGGGGGGAAGACTGCCTCATGGTGGGAAATGACGCAGACGAAGATACCCCCGCTATGGAGGCGGGGATGGAAGTATTCCTCCTCACCGGGAGCCTCCTGAACCGGCAGGGCAAATCCCTGGAAGCCATTCCCCACGGGGATTTTTCCGCCCTGCGCGCCTGGCTGGAAGCAAAGCTCGGAAGCTGAAGCCGCCTCCCGACTGCCCGGCGGAGGGGTTCCGCCGGGCAGTCGGATGCATAAATAACGGAAAAATGCTGCATGATTTCCGCCACAATCCCCAAAAATGACCCCTTCGGGCGGCAAAAAACGCCTAAAAGCGCCAATCCTGCCAAAGCAGCGAAAAAAGCTCTTGCAATCAGATTGCATGCATGCTACAATCATCCCAGAAAAATTGAACAACTCCCGCTGAAGCCTGCAGAATCCTCGGAAACTGTGGGTGGAGGGGACTCTGGAGAAGCTCATTCAATTGAGTGCCGAAGGTGCAAGACGGGTCAGAAGCCGTCGAATCTCTCAGGCAAAAGGACAGAAGCGGACAAGGGGCGCGGGGCCCCTTCTGCAAATCTTTGTTTCCGGAGTTGCGGCGTTTGCCGGCAGCTCTGTTCTTTTTTTCTCAGAAGTACGCAAAAAGAGAGGAACGACACATGAATTTTTTCGAGAATCTTGAGGCTGCCCTGTTTCCGGTAGTCGCAAACTTCAACAGCTACCTTTCCAGCTATGTTCTGGTCATCCTGCTCATCGCCATCGGTCTGTTCTACAGCTTTAAGACCCGCTTCGTGCAGATCCGCTGCTTCGGCGAAGGCATGAAGAAGGTCTTCGGCAACCTGAGCCTTCGGGGCAGCAAGCAGTCCAGCGGTATGAGCTCCTTCCAGGCTCTGGCCACCGCCATTGCCGCCCAGGTGGGTACCGGCAACATCGTCGGTGCTTCCGGCGCCATCCTCGTTGGCGGCCCCGGCGCCATCTTCTGGATGTGGGTCATCGCCTTCCTGGGCATGGCCACCATCTACGCGGAGGCCACGCTGGCCATTGAGACCCGCAAGACCGCTGCCGACGGCAGCGTCCTGGGCGGTCCCGTGTACTACATCACCCACGCTTTCAAGGGCAAGTTCGGCAAGTTCCTGGCCGGCTTCTTCGCCGTTGCCGCCATCCTGGCCCTGGGCTTCATGGGCAGCATGGTCCAGGCCAACTCCATCGGCTCCACCGTGAACACCGCTCTGGGCATTCCCGCCTGGGTCATGGGCATCGTGCTGGTCATCATCTGCGCCATGATCTCCCTGGGCGGCGCGCAGCGCCTCGCCTCCGTCACCGAAAAGATCGTCCCCGTCATGGCCGGTCTCTTCCTCCTGGGCGGCGTTGTGATCCTCATCGCCCGCATCCAGTACCTCCCCGCCACCGTCGGCATGATCTTCAAGTACGCCTTCATGCCTCAGGCCATCATCGGCGGCGCCATCGGCGCGGCCCTGAAGGAAGCCATCAGCCAGGGCGCCAAGCGCGGCCTCTTCTCCAACGAAGCCGGTATGGGCTCCACCCCCCACGCCCACGCCCAGGCCAATGTGGCTAAGCCCCACGATCAGGGCGTTGTTGCCATGATCGGCGTGTTCATCGACACCTTCGTGGTGCTGACCCTCAATGCTCTGGTCATCATCAGCACCCTGTACACCAAGGACGGCCCCCTCGCCGGCGGCTACATCGGCGCCGTGACCGAGACCATCAGCAAGACCAACCTGGCCCAGACCGCCTTCGGCACCGTCTTCGGCACCGGCTTCGGCAACATCTTCGTGGCCCTCTGCCTGTTCTTCTTCGCCTTCTCCACCGTTCTCAGCTGGAACATGTTCGGCAAGGTCAACGTGGTCTACCTCTTCGGCAAGAAGAATCCCAAGGTCTGCACCACCGTTTACGCCATTCTTTCCCTGGTCTTCGTGTTCGCCGGCACCATGTTCAGCAATGACCTGGTG
>JAZSQG010000304.1:0-6725 GCA_045537855.1 Oscillospiraceae bacterium | reverse complement strand
CCACCCCCGCAGCCACTCCCAGAGCCGAAGTGGTGGTCACGGCGGAGCCCGGCAGCACCCCCAGCCCGGTGGAGACCCCCGCGCCTCCGGATGCGGGCTATGGGGATGATGCGGGCGGCTCCGGTCTGGTGGATGTGTCCGGCAGCATCCGCTCCGATACCGGCACAGCCCTGAACCTCATTGCGGACTGGGAATGGGTCTCCGTAAGCGCCCGGAACGTGCGTTTGACCGTCACCCTCTATCTGGAATCCTACAGTCTTTCCGTAGGCGAGCGCTACGGAAATACCCTGCGCATCGGCGACGAAACCGTGACCTTCCGAACCCCGGCGCTGGAAGTCCCCTCCGGCGATCTGGTAAAAAGCGAGCTTTACAGCCGGTCGGAGACCTTCACCCTGCCGGAAGACGGCAGTCTCAGCACCGATATTTCCGCCACCTGGGGCTTTGCCGGAAGCTACAGCGGCACAGAGCTGCCGGAAATCAGCCTCAGCGGCCGGATCAGTACCCACTGAAGCCACAAAAACCCAACACCGCAGATGCCACGGCATCTGCGGTGTTTTTCATTTCACTCAATTCCCTGTGCTTTGGCTGCTGCTTCCGCCGCAGCCCGCACCTGCTCCAGCGGCAGGTCCCTGGCCCGGGCAATGGCGGCCAGATCCTCATATTCCGCCTTGTGGCGGCTCACGCCCCAGCCGGACACGGATTTGATGCGCACAGGGCCGTAATCTGTCTCCACCGTGTGCTCCTCACGCCGGAGCAGCGCCCGGCGGCACAGGCTTTCCCGGACGCCCAGGGTGCTGGTGTGGAGAAAGAGGAGGCGCAGCATGGCTTCCCGTTGGGAGGGTCTGCAGAGGCAGGTGAGCAGCTGGCCCTGCCGCCCCTTTTTCATGCCCATGGGCAAAGTGAACACGTCCAGCGCTCCTTCTTCCAGCAGGCGCTGCTGGGCAAAGGAAAGCTCCTCCGGTGTCATATCGTCCAGATTGCAGCGCAGCTCCAGCACTTCGTCCTCCTCTTCGCTGCCGCTCTCGCCCCAGAGGGCGCGGACGCAGTTGGCGGCGGGGAAATCCTTCTTCCCCATGCCGATGCCGATTTTCCGAAGCTGCATCAGGGGCATGCTGCCGAATTCCTGCCCGAAATGGGCCAGCAGCGCCGCCCCGGTGGGGGTACACAGTTCGCCGCGAATCTCCCCGCCGTACACGGGAAGCCCCTGCAGCAGCAGTGCCGTGGCGGGGGCGGGAACGGGCAGCACCCCGTGGGAAGTACGCACCTGCCCGAAGCCGGTGCAGATAGGGCTTACCAGCACCCGCTCCGGCTGCAGCAGCTCCATCAGCAGGCAGACGCCCACCACATCCGCCACCGCGTCCAGCGTGCCGACTTCATGGAAATGCACCTGCTGCAGCGTGCTGCCGTGGACCTGTGCTTCCGCCCGGGCAATGCGGGTATAGACCGCCCGGGCGTTGGCCCGGACCGTTTCGGAAAGAGGCATGCCGTCAATGAGGCGGCACACATCCTCCAGCGTCGCATGGTGGTGGGCCGGGGCTGCCGCTTCCGCTTCGTGACGGTGCTCGTGGTCGTGATGATGGTCGTGATGATGGTGGCCGTGGTGGCCGCCCACATCCACGCTTTCCTCTTCCTCGCCGAAGAGCTTTACCTCCATCCGGGTGCCCCAGACGCCGCACTTACTCTCCCGCAGGGGCCGCAGCTGCAGCCCGGGGATGCCCAGGGCGTGCATCTGCTCCAGAAAAACTTCCGGACTGTCCAGAAGCTCCAGCAGGGCCGCCATAAGCATATCCCCGGCGGCACCCATATTACATTCCAGATAGAGGGTCTTCATGCTTCTCGCCCTCCCAGATGGTTGATCATATTGGCCAGATAGCCCGCGCCGAAGCCGTTGTCGATGTTCACCACGCTGACGCCGCTGGCGCAGGAATTCAGCATACTCAGCAGGGCGCTGAGGCCGCCGAAATTGGCCCCATAGCCCACGCTGGTGGGCACGGCGATCACCGGGCAGTCCACCAGGCCGCCGATGACGCTGGCCAGGGCCCCCTCCATCCCCGCGATAGCGATGACCACCCGGGCGCTCATGAGGGTCTCCCCCTGGGCGAGGAGGCGGTGCAGCCCCGCCACGCCCACATCGTAGAGGCGCACCACCCGGCTGCCCAGGGCCTGCGCGGTGAGGGCCGCTTCCTCGGCAACGGGCATGTCACTGGTGCCGCCGGTGGCCACCACCACGGTACCGTAGCCGTCCGGCTCGGGCATCTGCCCCAACAGGCCGATGCGGGCCATGGCTTCATAGCGCAGGGGCAGCCGGGCCGAAACATAGTCCGCCGCTTCCTGACTCATGCGGGTAATGAGCACCAGCTTCTGCCCCCGGTCCATGAGGGCTTCGGCGATGGCGCAGATCTGCTCCGGGGTCTTCCCCGCACCGTAAATGACCTCGCTGGCGCCCTGACGCAGGCCGCGGTGATTATCGGGCTTGGCAAAGCCCAGATCCTCAAAAGGAGAAAGCTTCAGCTTCAGCAGCGCATCATCCACCGAAACTTCGCCCTGCTGCAGCTGCTGCAGCAGCGCACGGATCTCTTTCTGCTCCATTTATCTTCCCTCCAGATCCAGTAAAACCACAGAAAACCAGGGCTGCAGTGCCCTGCGGATGGCCTCCCGCTCCCGGACGGCACACTCCAGCTGCCCTTCCGGCAGCTGCAGCCGGGCAGCGCCGTGATACAGGCGGATACGCAGGTCCCGGTAGCCCAGCGCCTTCAGGGCTTCCTCCCCCGCTTCCACCTGCTCCAGCTGCGCGGGGGTGATGGCCGTGCCCGCGGGGATGCGGGTGGCAAGGCAGGCATAGGCGGGTTTATCCCAGGTAAAAAGCCCCGCTTCCCGGGAGAGGCGGCGGATTTCATTCTTCGTCAGCCCCGCTTCCCGCAGAGGGGAGCGGATCCCCAACTCCCGCAGGGCGGCCATGCCCGGGCGGTCATCCGCCCGGTCGGAGGCGTTGGTACCGTCCAGCAGCAGGCTCCTCCCATCCTTCTTCGCCGCCTGCAGCATGGCGGTGAAGAGGGCCGTTTTACAGGCATAGCAGCGCTCCGGTGGATTCTCCGCCACACCGGGCACGGCCAGGATGTCCACATCCAGTATTTTCAGCTCCGCTCCCAGCTCCCGGGCCAGACGCCGGGCGTCGGCCAGCTCAAAGGCGGGCTGGAAGGCCGTTTTCACATAATAAGGCTGCACGTCCGCCCCGGCCTGCAGGGAGGCATACAGGAGATAGGCGGAATCCACGCCCCCGGAAAAGGCCAGGGCACAGGGACCGCAGCTTTGAAAAAAGGCGGAAAGTTCCATTTTGTTTCCTCCCGAAAAAGCAGAAAGGGAGCGCGGACGGCAAAAGCATGCGTGCGTTCCCTTTCCCGCCCCCTGCATGCAGGATAGCACGCCGGGGGTAATTTTGTAAAGTTTCCCCGGAAAAGAACTAGCGTTCTTCCCGGAAATAGCTGAGGCCCAGAGCCGCAGGGGGATGATTGGCCCGGTTGCGCCGCAGGGACACCACCACCAGCACGATAATGGTCACCACATAGGGCAGCATCTTGAACAGCTCCTGTGAAGCACGGGTCATGGTGACCGTGATGCCCAGCAGGCCCAGAAGATCGGCAAAGTAGAAATACAGCCAGCTGAGCATGCCGAAGAGGTAGCTGCTCCAGATGGCGCGGGCAGGCCGCCAGGAGGCGAAGATGACCAGCGCCACCGCCAGCCAGCCCAGGGCTTCGATGCCGCCGTCGCTGGCCCAGGTACCCTTGATGTAGTCCATGGTATAGAACAGGCCGCCCAGACCCGAGATCATGGCGCCGATGCAGGTGGCCCGGTACTTGTAGCCGCTGACGCTGATGCCCGCGGCATCCGCCGTGGCGGGGTTTTCACCCACGGCCCGGAGATTCAGGCCCCGGCGGGTATGCCGGAGATAGTACTGCAGACACACGGCGATGAGGATGGCCACATACACCAGCCAGCCCAGATTCTTGATCACCGGCACATCCCGCAGGAAGGGCAGCACTGCCCGAAAACCGCCGGAGGTGACGGAGAGGCTGATCTGGCCCACGCCGCCGGCCAGCTTGTTCAGGCTGCCGCCGTAGAAATTGGCAAAGCCGCAGCCGAAAATGGTCAGGGTCAGACCCGTGACATTCTGATTGGCCCGAAGGGTGATGGTGATGAAGGCATAGATCAGGCCGCCCAGCAGGCTCAGCACCAGGGCACAGGCCATGGCCGCCAGGATACCCACAAAGGCATTGGGCGTTTCGGCCCAGAGTTCGTAATAGAAGCCGCCGATGAGGGCGCCGATGGCGCCCAGGCTCATGATGCCCGGCACGCCCAGATTCAGGTTGCCGCTCTTCTCCGTAAGGATCTCGCCCATGGCGCCGAAGAGGATGACGGTGCCGAACACGATGGCGGACTGGATGAGGGACAAAATCTGATTCATGCCGCGTCTCCCTTCCGCTCACGGAAAATGAGCCTGTAATTGATGAAGAATTCGCTGCCCAGAATGAAGAAGAGGATGATACCCACCAGAATTTCCGAAGCGTACTCGTTGAGGTTGTACTGGGAGGCGATCTGGGAAGCGCCCCGCTCCAGGAAAATCAGCAGGAAGGCGATGAGGACCATCACAAAGGTATTGAACTTGGCAAGCCAGGCCACGATGATGGCGGTGAAGCCCCGGCCGCCGGCGGTGGTGGTGGAGATGGTGTGGCTGGAACCGGCCACGGCCATAAAGCCGGAAATGCCGCAGATGGCGCCGGAAACGCACATGGTGCGGAGGATGACCTTACGGACATTGATGCCCGCATACTTGGCGGTGTTCTCGCTTTCGCCCACCACGGCGATCTCGTAGCCGTGCTTGGAATACTGCATGTACAGGTACATGCCCACCACCAGCAGCAGCACCAGCACCACATTCAGGGTGTACTGCTGGCCGAAGATGGGCGGGAACCAGCCGCCCTTGGTGCCGGAATTGATGATGCCCACGGAGTTGCTGCCCGCGGGATGCTCCCACTTGGCCACAAAGAAGCTGGTAAGCTGGATGGCCACATAGTTCATCATCAGGGTAAACAGCGTTTCATTGGTGCCGTAGCGGGCCTTGAACAGGGCGGGGATGATGCCCCAGAGGGCGCCCGCCACGATGCTGGCAATGAGCATCACCAGAAGCAGCAGCGGGGTGGGCATCTTATTGCCCAGATAGATCATGCAGGCCGCAGTGACGATACCGCCCACCAGGATCTGACCCTCGGCGCCGATGTTCCAGAAGCGCATCTTGAAGGCGGGCGCCAGACCCACGCCGATGCACAGAAGCATCATGGCGTCGCGGATGGTGACCCAGCTCCGCTTGGGGGTACCGAAGGCACCGTCCCACATGGCGCCGTAGACCCGCAGAGGGTTCATATGCACGATGCCGTAGATCACGACGGCGCAGACCACCAGAGCCAGGACCACTGCGGTGAGGCGGATCAGCCAGGACTGCCACCAGCGCAGGTTCGTCCGCCGGGTGATGCGCAGGAAGGGTTCCTTCTGAACATGAACAGGCGCAGCCATCAGCCTTCACTTCCTTTCAGATAGGTCATACTGTAGCCGATCTCATCCTTGGTGGCGCTTCGCGCATCCACCACATCGTTGAGGACGCCGCCGCAGAGCACCAGGATGCGGTCGCAGAGTTCCAGCAGCACATCCAGGTCCTCGCCCACATAGATCACCGCCACGCCCTTGCGCTTCTGCTCGGCCAGCAGATTGTAGATGGTATAGGAGGTGTGGATATCCAGCCCCCGGACGGCGTAGGCCATCATCAGCACGCTGGGCTCGGCAGAGATCTCCCGGCCCACCAGCACCTTCTGCACGTTGCCGCCGCTGAGCTTGCGCACGGGGGTGTTGAGAGAGGGCGTCGCCACGCCCAGACCTTCCCGCACCTCTTCCGCCAGTGCCCGGGGAGGCTTGCGGTTGGCAAAGATGCCTCTGCCGCTGCGGTAGCTCTTGAGCATCATATTATCCGTCATGCCCATGCTGCCCACCAGACCCATACCAAGGCGGTCCTCCGGGACGAAGGACATGTGGATGCCCAGATTCTGAATGTCCACCGGCTTCATGCCGATGAGCTCCCGCACTTCCCCCTCGGGGCCGTAGTACATGGCGCTGGAGCCCCCTTCCGCGGGCTGCAGGCCGGTGAGCGCCTCCAGCAGTTCCTTCTGACCGCTGCCGGAAATGCCCGCAACACCCAGAATTTCGCCGCCGTAGGCGGTGAAGCTCACATCCTTCAGGGCCAGCACGCCGTCGCCGTTGCGGACGGAGAGGTTTTTCACCACCAGACGCTCCGTGGGGTTCACCGGCTCGTCCCGATCGATGTTCAGGGTCACGGCGTGACCCACCATCATATCCGTGAGCTGCTGGGGACTGGTATCGCAGGTCATAACATCGCCCACGAACACACCCTTGCGCAGTACCGCCACCCGGTCGGACACCGCCATCACCTCATTGAGCTTGTGGGTGATGATGACCACGCTCTTCCCGTCCGCCTTCATGTTGCGGATGACCCGGAAGAGCTTGTCCGTCTCCTGGGGGGTGAGCACGGCGGTGGGCTCGTCCAGGATCAGGATGTCCGCACCGCGATAGAGCACCTTGACGATCTCCAGGGTCTGCTTCTGGCTGACAGACATGTTGTAGACCTTCTCGTTGGGGTCCACGTCAAAGCCGTACTTGTC
>JAZSQG010000369.1:0-6390 GCA_045537855.1 Oscillospiraceae bacterium | reverse complement strand
TGAAGTACAAGATCACCATCAATGACAGAACATATGAAGTGGAAGTGGAACGGGGCGTAGCCCAGGTCACCGACGAATACGCCTATGTCCCCGCCGCCGCTCCCGCCGCCCCCGTGGCCGCAGCCCCCGCAGCCGCCCCCGCGGCAGCGCCCGCTCCCGCCGCGCCCGCTCCCGTGGCTGCCGCCGCCGGCGAGCAGCTCACCGCTCCCATGCCCGGCACCATTCTGAACGTGCTGGTGAAGGTGGGCGACACCGTCACCGAAGGCCAGACCCTGATGGTCCTGGAGGCCATGAAGATGGAAAACGAGATGCTGGCCCCCTGCGCCGGCACCGTCCGTCAGATCGCCGTCAGCAAGGGCAGCACCGTGGATACCGGCGCCCTGCTGGCCGTCATCGGCTGAAGCACATAACACACAGCAAAACCCCTTCGCGGAAAAGCGAAGGGGTTTCCTGCATTTGCTCAGGCAAGCTCACAGGCTTCCCAGGTGCAGCTCCAAATCGGCTACCTATAGCCCAATAGTAGCATGCGTAGCCTAGTTTGTCCAACGAAATTGCGTATCCTGTCAGTAAAAAGCAGGAGGCACGCGTTTATGGATACGGTCACTGCGGTGAAAAACCGCATTCTCAGTCTCTGCGGAGAGCGGGGCATCAGCATCAATCGGCTGGCGACCCTTTGCGCCCTGCCGCCGTCCAGCATCAAGAACATTCTCTACGGGAAGAGTCAGAATCCCAAGCTGCTAACCATCAAGCTCATCTGTGACGGGCTGGGCATCAGCCTGGGGGAGTTCTTCTCCACCCCGGAGTTTGACAGTCTGGAACAGGAGATCCGCTGAATCGGCTGCCCCCTTCGCCATGGTCTGTGAAGGGGCATTTTTCCTGCTCCCGCGGGCCTTACAGACTTCCCAAAGGGATCAGCGTCTTTCCCTTGCCCCCGCCCCACGGCGGGGGCAAAGCTTTGTCCTCTTTTCCCGCTGCGGTACTTGCTTTTCCCGGCTATTGCGTGTAAAATAAACTATTCTGTATAGAATTCCCGTTAAGAGAAGGAGTCTGATTATGAAAATTTCCGAAATCTCCCTGTTGGCTGACAAAATAAGGAAGAATGTGGAAACCGTCATCGTGGGCAACGGCAGGACCCTGGAGCTGATGCTCACCTCCCTCATCGCCGGCGGTCATGTGCTGCTGGACGATGTGCCCGGCACCGGCAAGACCGTGACGGCCAAGAGTCTGGCCAAAAGCCTGGGCTGCGACTTCAAGCGCATCCAGTTCACCCCCGACCTGCTGCCCTCCGACATCACCGGCACCAGCGTCTTCAACCAGAAGGAGTTCGCCTTCGAATTCCGGGAAGGCCCCGCCTTCACCAACATCCTGCTGGCGGACGAGATCAACCGTGCCACGCCCCGCACCCAGTCCGCCCTGCTGGAATGCATGGAGGAAAAGCAGATCACCGCCGACGGCGTCACCAAGGCGCTGGCCGCTCCCTTCTTCGTCATCGCCACCCAGAACCCGGTGGAGACCAGCGGCACCTTCCCCCTGCCGGAAGCCCAGATGGACCGCTTCCTCATGCGTCTGCGTCCCGGCTATCCCAGCACCGAAGGGGAGCTGGACATTCTGGACCGCTTCATCCGCAATGATCCCCTGGCCAGTCTGGAAGCCGTCACCAGCGCCGAAGAGATCATGGACGCCCAGGAGAGCTACCGCAGCGTGCAGGTGAGCGCCCCCGTGCGTCAGTACATCGTCTCCCTCACCGAGGCCACCCGCAGCCCCAGCGATGTGAGCCTGGGCGTCAGCCCCCGCGGCATGCTGTGGATGCTCCGCGCCAGCCAGGCCTACGCCGCCATCCACGGCCGGGACTATGTCCTGCCCGACGATGTGAAGCAGCTGGCGGTGCCCGTCTTTGCCCACCGTCTGGTGACCCGCTCCGGCTACGGCGGCCTTGCCCGCTCGGAAGAGATCATCCGGGAGCTGCTGCGGGCGGTGCCGGTTCCCTCCGAGGACCCCTCCGCGGAAACCATCACCGAGGCATAAGCGCCCATGGCAGCCATTTGGATCATCGTCATCGTCGGCGTGCTGGCGCTGGTGCAGACGATCTATTACAACAAGCGGGGCCTGAAAAAGGTGAGCTACACCCGCTCCTTCAATAAGGAACGGGTCTTCGCCGGGGAAAAGGTGGAGCTGGTGGAGGTGCTGAGCAACAACAAGCTCATCCCCGTCCCCTGGGTGCGGGTGGAGTCCCGCATCTCCTCGGACCTGCGCTTCAAGCGGCAGGAGAACATGGGCATCAACATGGACCGCTTCCATAAGAGCATGTTCTATATGGGCTCCTTCTCCCGCATCACCCGGCGCCATGAGATCACCTGCCTCCGCCGGGGCTATTTCGACTGCTCGCTGGTGTCCATCGTGGCCGGCGACCTCTTCGGCGTGGCCCATGACCGGACGGATATGATGGGGGACGCCAGACTGTATGTCTATCCCCGCATCCTGCGGCAGGACGAACTGCCGGAGCAGGCTCTGAAATGGCAGGGAGACGTCACCGTCCGCCGCTGGATTTTGCCGGATCCCATCCTCATCACCGGCATCCGGGCCTACCGCAGCGGCGACCCCCAGAAGGACGTACACTGGGGCGCCACCGCCCGCACCGGCAGCCTGCAGGTGAAGCAGCGGGACTACACCGTGTCTCCCCGGGCCCTGCTGGTGCTCAACTGCCAGATCAACGACAGGCTGGTGGGCGGCATGGAGCCGGACCAGATCGATTTTCTGGAAAACGGCGTGGAATACTGCGCCAGCCTTGCCGCCTGGTGCGTGGCAAACGGCGTGGACGTGGGCTTCCTCACCAACGGTGCCAACCGCCTGGACGACAAAAACGGCTTTGACATCGAGCCCCGCTGCTCGGAAGCCCATCTGGACCGCATCCTGGAGGCCCTGAGCCTGCTGGTCATCAAAATGCGGCTGGATATGCACACCCTGCTGGACCGCTACGCCGACAGCGGCGTGACGGATATGGACATTCTGCTGGTCTCCGCCTACTGGAGCGAAGAACTGGAGCGCCGGGCCGCCCGCCTGCGCCGCCAGGGCAACAGCGTTACCTGGCTGCCCATTCAGGGCCGGGGAAAGGAGGAAGGAGCATGAAGCCGGAAAAACCCATTATGTGGGTCATCAACCTCCTCCTCAGCGCCTTCTTTGCCTTCGGCATCCTGGCCTTCATGGAGCAGCTGCTCCGGGGAGGCTGGGGCTGGTATGTGCGCAGCCTCCAGTGCTGGCCGGTGCTCATCTGCTTCCTGCTGGGCCTTCTGGGCCGCCATGTGCCCCGGCTGAAATATGTGCTGCTCCCCGCAGGCTGCCTCATTTCTCTGGTGCTCATGGTCATCCTCTTCGGCAGCTACGGCTTCCTGGACATTCTGTATCTCATGATCGCCCTGGCGGTGTCCGCTGCCATGTATTTCCTGGGCCTCCGGGGTGAAGAAGCCTTCCCCTCCCGGGTCGCCATCGCCTCCATCATCGTGTATGTGGTGGCCTGCGTCTACTTCGCTCTGGGAGATTACCGGCTGCAGGACTATGAACCCCTGTGCTGGTGCGCGCTGGCCGCCTTCATCCTGTCCATGTACAGCTTCAACGCCGCCAGCCTTTACACCGGCGTCCACAACGCCAAGGGCGGCGAGACCATGGCCATCCCTTCGGGTATCCGGGGGAAGAACCTGCTGCTCCTCACCGGCTTCCTGGTGGTCGCCATGCTCATCGGCAATCTGGGAGTGCTCCACCGCATCCTCAGCGGCGGCTGGCAGTGGGTGATGCACGGCATCGCCATGTTCATCAACTTCCTGGCCAATCTGCAGGGCGGTGACGATTCCGGCCCTGCCGTCGCCGCCACGCCCATCCCCACCGCCGAGCCCAACAATTTTGACATTACTCAGATCGGGGAGGACGGCAGCGGCATCTTCGTCACCGTCTACGGCATCATCCTCTTCATCATGGCCGTGCTCTTCTTCCTGCTGGCCTACGGCTTTGCCAAGGAGGGGCGCAAGGGCGGCGGTCTGCGCCGGCTCACCAGCGCCCTGCGCAACATGTTCAAGACCCGGCAGATCCTGGAGTACGAAGACGATGTGGAGCGCCTCACCGACCTGAAGACCCTGCTGAAGGAGCGTCGGCAGAAGCTGCGCAAGCGCATCGAAAAAATGCGGACCCGCCCCCAGCGCATGGAAGACATGCCCAACGACCGGATGCGGGTGCGCTTTGCCTACAAAAGCCTGCTGAAAAGCCGCCGGGTCGGCGGCTGGACCCCCTCCGCCACCCCGGCGGAAGTGGGCGCAGCCCTGGAGACGGAGAGTCTCCGGCTCCTGACGGAGCATTACAACGCCGCCCGCTACGACCTGGAGCGGGAGGTACCGCCGGAATTCGCCCAGCAGGCCCGGGAGGCTCTGCGGGACATGGGAAAACGCTGAGGAGGGCAGGCACATGAAGCAGCATTGCACACTGGGCGTGGACGTGGGAGGCACCCACATCCGCCTCGGCCTGCTGAACGCGGCCGGGGAACTCAGCCATCTGGAAAAGGTGCCCCGGGCGGAAGCCCTGCCCGATGAAAAGCCCGAAGCCCTGGCGGACTTCCTCCGGGACTATCTCCGCCGCCATGGGGACTGCGCCGCCGGCGTCGGCATCGGCATCCCCGGCACCCTGAGCCGGGACTGCCGCAGCATCCTGCGGGTGCCCAATATCCCGGTGATGGACGGCATGGCCATTTCCGACCTGCTGGAACAGGCCCTGGAGCTCCCCGTGTTCCCGGAAAACGACACGGTGATGCTCATGCAGGGGGACCTGCAGCGTCTGGGGCTCCCCTCCCGGGGCGTCCTGCTGGGGGTCTATATCGGCACCGGTCTGGGCAGCGCCCTGTACTATGACGCAAAGCCCCTGAAGGGGCGCAACAGCCTCAACGAGATCGGCCATCTGCCTCTCTTCGGCAGCAAACTGCGCTGCAGCTGCGGCAACATCGGCTGCGCGGAAAATATCATTTCCGGCCGGCACCTCCAGGACCTGCGCCGGGAAAAGTGGCCGGATACCCACATTTCCCACATCTTCGCCGCCATGGCGGGGAGCGGGGAGCTGCAGGAATTCATCGACGCCATCGGCGTGGTGCTGGGGGGCGCGGTGAACCTGCTGGACCCGGAAGCCCTGGTGCTGGGGGGCGGCGTCACCGCCATGAAGGATTTCCCCCGTCGGGCGGTGGAGGAGGCCATCCGGGAGCGGGCCATGAAGCCGGAACCCGCCGGCAGCCTGCACATCCTCTGGTCTCAGGGCGCCGACGATACCGGCGTGCTGGGCGCGGCGGTCTTCGCCGCCCAGCGGCTCTGAGAAACGAATACACCGTCATCGGCGCGGTCAGGGTCACGCACCCCGGCCGCGCCTGTTTCCGGGAGGGAAGAAGCATGTACAGCAGCGAATTCTGCAATGTATACGACTGGTTCGGCTGGAACTATTTCCCCATGGCCTTCGGAGAGGAGCTGCTGCAGTGGCTCCGGCATCGGGGTATCACGGTCGGGCGCAGTCTGGACCTAGGCTGCGGCACCGGGGTCCTCTGCGCCCTGCTGCGGGAAAGCGGCATCGACGCCTGGGGCATGGACCTCTCCGAAGGCATGATCGGCATCGCCCGGCAGCGGGACCCGGCGGGGCACTACGAGGTGGCGGACATGGTGCGCTACCGCCCGGATGTCGCCTTTGACCTCATCACCTGCACCGGGGACGCCCTGAATCACATCTCCGACCTGGGGGACATCGCCGCCATCTTCGGCAATGTGCATGCCATGCTCCGGCCCGGCGGGCACTTCGTGTTCGACGTGCTCCGCCCGGACGAAGTGAGCCCCGGGGAGGCCTTCGAGGTGGATTTCAGCGATACCGTCCGGGCCCGCTTCGGCATCAGCCGGCTGGAGGACGGCCGCCTGCAGCTGCGCACCGCCGTTTTTGAAAACGGGGTGCAGCAGTTTGAGGAGTGCATCACCGAAACGGTGCATGACCACGCCGCCATCCGCCGGCTGCTGGCGGAGGCGGGGCTGGAGCTGCTGCAGTCCGGCGACCGGCTCCTGCCGGAGGCGGAGGGCCACTCCACCACCTGCTATATGATCGCCCGCAGGCCGGAATAAGCCGCAGCACACAATCAACCTGCCGGGAAGCGCTGCTCTCTCGCGCAAGCCTTTATCATGGTTTTCGACAGACTCAAACCTGCCGGGAAGCGCTGCTTCCCGGCAGGTTCTTCTTTTTTATGCGCTGCTCCGCGGCGCCTCGTTTATCGGCTGCGGAAGAATGCGGCGGCGATGGCGCCGGGCCCCGCATGGGTGCCCACCACGCTGCCGATGCTGGTATACTGCAGCTGCTGCACGCCCTCGGCCCAGATGTGGCTGCTGTCCT
>JAZSQG010000179.1:0-4043 GCA_045537855.1 Oscillospiraceae bacterium | reverse complement strand
CATGGCTACGATCCGACTTCGGAAGGCGGGCATGCTCTGCAGCTTTCTGGAGCACGCTAAAACCAAACAGGCGGCCGCAGCCATGGTCGCCCTGTTCCTTGTGGCCGCTGCCGCCATGCTGCTTATCAGCCCCCTGCCCGGCCTCTTTGGCATTCTCGCCGCCCTGATCGCCATGCTGCTCTACCGCCGGATGGCCAAAAAGCAGTTCGGCGGCGCCACGGGGGACACCGCAGGCTTCTTCCTGCAGATCTGCGAGCTGTCCACGCTGCTGGGCGTCTGGATCGGAGGCCTGCTGTGACAAAGGTCCTCTTCATCCGCCACGGTGCCACCGCCGGAAATCTCCGGCGACGCTACATCGGCCGCACGGACGAGGCCCTCTGCCCCGACGGCATCCGGCAGGTGGAAGCGCTGGCAGCAAAAGGGCTGCAGGCCGATATTCTCTTTGTCAGTCCCATGCTGCGCACCCGGGAGACGGCGCAGATGCTCTTCCCGGGCAAGGATGCGGTTCTTGCCGATGACCTGCGGGAAACGGATTTCGGCGACTTTGAAGGTATGACCGCCGATGAACTCACGGGCAATGCCGACTATCAGGCCTGGGTGGATTCCGGCTGTACCGGGCCCATCCCCGGAGGTGAAAGCGTACCGGAATTCAAGCAGCGCTGCTGCGATGCCTTCCTGCGCTGCATGGCGCAGGTCCCGGCAGGCTGCACCGCCGCCTTTGTGTTCCACGGCGGCTGCATTATGTCCATTCTGGAAGCCTTCGCCCTGCCCAAAAAGGACTTTTACGACTACCATGTTTCCAACGGTGCCTGCATTGCCTGCAGCTATGAGGAGGGAAACCTCCGCCTGCTGCAGGACTGAAACGTGCCTCATAAGCAAAAATCACTGCGCCCACCGGCTTTCCGCCGGCAGGCGCAGTGTTCTTTTTTACAGTTCGTCATAGAAGCAGACCCGGTTGCGCCCCTGCTGCTTTGCCCGGTACATGGCTTCGTCCGCCGCCTTATACAGGCTTTCCAGACTGTCGCCGTCCCGGTCGCTGAAGGCAATGCCGATGCTGCCCGAGAGGCGCATTGCCCCGTTTCCGGCATAGAGTCCGTTCAGGCGCTGCCGCAGCAGCTCCGCCTTTTCCTCCGCCGCTTTCCGATTGGGGAGAAGTTTCATCAGGACAAAGAATTCGTCGCCGCCGATGCGCCCCACCAGATCCGAGTCCCGGAAGCAGCCGCGTATGACCGCTGCCATTTCCGCCAGCACCCGGTCGCCCTCCTGATGACCGAAGGTATCGTTTACCTCCTTGAAGTGGTCCGTATCGATCATAAACAGGGCGTGGCAGTTTTCCTTCTGCCCCTTCTCCAACACCTCCCGGATGAGGCGCATGGTGGCCGAGCGGCTCAGGACCCCGGTGAGCTCGTCCCGCTCAGCCCGGCGGATCCGCGCCTGCTCCTCTTCCTTCTGCTGCTGAACATCCCGCACGATCATCATCACACAGGGATGGTTATTGCTGTGATCCCGGAAAAACATCAGTTCATCCCGCACCCAACGCAGGCTGTCATCCGACATTTTCCGCCGATATTCCATATAAATTTCACGCCGCCCGCTCTCAAAGGCTTCCCGCAGGGCCTGGGGGGAAAAATCCCGGTAAAAGCTGTAGGCCGGCCAGCGCAGGTCCGCGATGCGGCTGAAGGCCGCCCTGCCCAGCTCTTCCAGAGAATTGTGGGCCCCGAAGCAGTATTTCCCCACCTGCTGCCGGTTCTCGGCGATGATGCGCCAGTCCGTCAGGTCAATATAGGCAGCAAAATACACATCCTCCGGCAGAGAGAAGAGGTAGCTCAGTTCCTGCCGCTGGTTCCGGCGAATGTAATACTCCATGGTCACATCCCGGCTGATGCCCATGAGCCCCACAGGCGTTCCCCGGGCATCCCGGAGAATGTACTTGGAGGTAGAGCCGTAGCGGGGCTTTCCGTCCTCCCGGGTCATGGGCTCCACAAAATTCAGCAGATCTTCCCCGGAAGCCAGCAGGGCCATATCGTCCTCCCGGTAACGCCGGGCCAGTTCCGCAGGGAAAATTTCAAAATCCGTCCTTCCGATGATGCGCTCTGCAGGATGTCCCGTCATGGCCGCAAATACGGGTGAGGCCGCGTGATACACAAAGTTCAGGTCCTTCACAAAGACATGGTGCCCCACATTCTGCACCAGCTTGTCCATGGCGGTGAGCAGCAGACTGCTTTGCGCCGCGTCATGGCTGATGTGCCGGATGGGCCGGATCTCCCCGTTTTCCGGCGCCGCCGCGGCGCCGCGGGCAGGCAGGCTGCCCTGCACGCCCTCCAGCAAGGCCAGATAGTCTCCTTCGGGCATGGGTCTTGCATAAAAATAGCCCTGGATGAGGTCACAGCCGATGCTGTGGAGGAAGTCGGCTTCCTCCTTCGTTTCCACTCCCTCGGCCACCACATCCAGCTCCAGCCATTTGGCCATGCGCACCACGGAGGTGATGATGGCAGCGCTCTTTGCGCCCACTGCCTTGCCGCCCAGAAAGCGCATGTCCAGCTTGATGGCGTCCACTTCCATATCCTTCAGCACATTGAGGCCGGAATAACCGCTGCCGAAATCGTCCAGACGCACAGTATAGCCCAGCGCCCGCAGCCGTTCCACCGCGGCACACATCTCCCCCGTCTCCGTCACGAAGGCAGACTCCGTGATCTCCAGGCAGAGCCAGCACACCGGCACATCATAGCTGCTGCGGATTTCTTCCAGTCGCCCCACAAATCCCTCCGCCAGCAGGTCCCGGCGGGAAAGATTCACCGAAAGGGGCAGCATGCTGCGCCCTTCTTCCAGATTGCGGTGCTGGAGGCGGCAGACCCGGGAAAAGACATGAAGGTCCAGCTCCGTGATCCGCCCGCTTTCCTCCAGGAGGGGAATAAAGCTGTCAGGCTGCACCAGTTCCCCATCGGGCAGCTGCCAGCGCACCAGAGCCTCAGCCCCCCGCAGCTGTGCGACCGCGTGGTCATACTGGGGCTGAAACCAGACCCGCACCTCTTCTTTCTCCAGGGCTTCCGTCAGCCGCCGGAGTATTTCCTCCCGGAATCCGGCCCTCGTTTCCCGCTCATCCATAGCATTCCAGTCCTTTCGGAACAGGCGTCTTTCGCGCCTGTTCGCCGATGTTATATTATAAACCCCAAAACATCACGATGCAAGCATATACCTCTACGCGCAGAACGCGCCCCGCCAAAGCCGGCCGTCAAAGGATAAATATGTCCGTTTTTTGAACAGAAGCTTTGACATTTGCGCGCTATGATGCTACAATGGCAATAATTTAAAGTGGAAAAGAGGGAATCTTCTTGAAAGAACGCGAACACCTTTCCTCGCGCCTCGGGTTTATTCTCCTGAGCGCCGGCTGCGCCATCGGCTGCGGCAATGTGTGGAAATTCCCCTGGATGGCCGGTCAGTATGGCGGCGGCAGCTTCGTGCTGATCTATGTCATCTGCCTGCTCCTCCTGGGCATCCCCGTCATGGTCATGGAGTTTGCACTGGGCCGTGCAGCACAGGCGAGCCCTGTGAAAATGTACCAGAAGCTGCAGAAGCCCGGCCAGAAATGGCATCTGCACGGCTATCTTGCCCTGTTCGGCAACATCTGCCTCATGAGCTTCTATACCACCGTCGCCGGCTGGCTCCTGTACTACTTCTATAAGTTCGTCACCGGTCAGACCTCCGATCTGGGCTTCGTGACCATGATCACCAACCCCGGCGTCAACATGCTCTTCATGGTGATCGTTGTGGTCATCGGCTTCCTGGTCCTCAGCTTCAAGCTGCAGGGTGGTCTGGAACGGGTGACCAAGTACATGATGGTCGCGCTGCTGATCCTCATGGTGGTCCTCGCCATCAACAGCCTGACTCTTTCCGGCGCCGGCGAAGGCCTGAAGTTCTACCTGCTGCCCGACTCCAAGAAGATCACCCCCAACGTGATCGTGGGCGCCATGAACCAGGCATTCTTTACGCTGAGTCTCGGTATCGGCTCCATGGCCATCTTCGGCAGCTACATCGGCAAGGAA
>JAZSQG010000117.1:0-5930 GCA_045537855.1 Oscillospiraceae bacterium | reverse complement strand
GGCGGCGGAGCAGCCGCTCTGCTTCCGCTTCCGACTTTTGCTGCCGCGCTTCCTCCGCCCGCCGGAGCTGTTCGTTCACAGCGCGTTCCGCCTCTTCCCGCAGACCCTCCACCGCAGCCAGCGCCGTCAAAAGCATGTACCGGGCTTCCCGGTCCGGCAGGAGGCAGCCCAGGGAGCAGCCCGCCCTTCCCCGGGCGGCGGCAGTTCCGCAGCCCCATCGCAGGGTCACGCTCCCGTCGGCAGCCTTCCTCCTGCGGGCCACCAGCGCTCCGCCGCACAGCCCGCAAAAAAGCTTCCCGGAAAGTGGATAGCTGCTTCCGCTGCCGCGATTTCCCTGTTTTCTGCTGCGCCGGGCAAGCTGTGCCTGTGCCGCGTCCCAAAGCGAACGGGAAACCAGGGCTTCATGGTGGTCCCGCAGTACAATGAGGGCTTCTGCTCCCCGGTTAGGCTTTTTTTCATGGCTGAGATAATCCGGCGTATAGCTTTTCTTCTGCACCAGATCCCCTGCGTATTTTTCATTTTTCAGCACCTTCAGGACGCTCCCGCCGCTCCACATGCCGCCGGAAGGGCTTCTCAGCCCTTCCCGGTTCAGGTCCCGGGCGATCTGCGCCGCGCTTTGCTGCAGCACGCCGCAGCAGTGGTAGATCCGCCGCACCAGCGCCGCGCCCTTCGCTTCCGGCTGCAGGATGCCTCCCCGCAGGGTGTAGCCCAGAAGGCTGTGGCCGAAGACCACCCCCTGCTCCATGCGCCGCTGCTGCCCCCATTTGACCCGCTGGGATGTTTTCCGGCTCTCCTCCTGGGCGATGGAGGCCATAATGGAAAGGCGCAGCTCCCCGTCCCCATCCAGGGTGTTGATGCCGTCCTGCAGAAAGCAGACACCCACCCCCAGCTTTTTCAGGCGGCGGGTACAGTCGATGGTATCCAGCAGATTCCGGGAAAAGCGGCTCACCTCCTTGGTAAGGATGAGCTGAAATTTCCCCGCTTCGGCATCCTCCAGCATTTGAAGAAAGCGCAGGCGCTTGCGGATATAGGTCCCGCTGATGCCTTCATCGGCGTAGATGTCATACAGCTGCCAGTCCGGATGCCGCTCTATGCACGCCCGGAAATAGCGCTGCTGGGCCTGAAAGGAATTTGCCTGATCCTCCTTTTCCGTGGAGACCCGGCAATAGGCAGCCACGAACATCAGCTCTGCCCACCTTTCACGGGGGCGCAGACTTCTTCCGTCCGCTGCGCATCCATCCTGCCCGAAATCTCCATGGCCAGCAGCAGCGCCTGCTGATACCCCTTTGAAAGCTGCCGCCGTTCCTCCTCCGTCAGCTGTGCTGCCAACGGCTCCTGCAGCACATAGCGATACTTCATTCCCTCACCTCCCTGCCTGCAGGATATGCGCCGGGATGCAGAAATGTGCTGTTATGCGCCTTCTGCAGGTACGGAAGAACTGGGACACCTGGAAATGATCGGCGCGCTGGTGCATCAGCTTACCCGCTGCCTCAATGATGAACAGCTGAAAAGCGGCGGCTTTGACACCTACTTCGTGGATCATACTGCCGGGGTCTACCCTACCGCCGCCTCCGGCTTCCCCTGGAGTGCATCCAGTATGCAGGTCAAAGGGGATGTGATCGCCGACCTGATGGAGGACCTGGCCGCAGAGCAGAAAGCCCGGGTGACCTACGACAACATTCTTCGCCTCAGCGATGACCCGGACGTCAACAATGTCATCCGCTTCCTCCGGGAGCGGGAAATCGTGCATTTTCAGCGCTTCGGCGAAGCGCTGCAGCTGGCCCAGGAGCGGATGAATCAGAAAAACATCTACGCGGTGAATCCCGCCTTCAACGCTGCCTGCCGCAAAAACGCCGACTGACGGCAGCTTTCTCTTGACAAAGCGCGCGTGCAGGCCTAAAATAAGCGCGTAATTGAAGAGGGGTGCTGGGTGTTTCCCGGCTGAGATGGCGCCAATGGAGGTGCCGGACCCTGGAACCTGATCCGGATAATGCCGGCGTAGGAATTCGCGGACGGCCCCTTTGGGCTGTTCGGCTCTGCGTCCGGGATACCGGGCGCGTTTTCTTTAGAAAGGAGCCGAATGAGAAAAAAACTTTCCGTCCGTGCCCTGTGCGAGGGCGCGCTGCTGGTGGCCCTGGCCCAGGGACTTGGCTATGTAAAGTTCGCGCAGATGCCGCTGGGCGGCAGCGTGACACTGGCCATGCTTCCCATTGTGGTTTTTGCAGTCCGTTGGGGCTGGCAAGCGGGTCTTCTGGCAGGCTTTGCTTTTGGGCTTTTGCAGCTCACCCTGGATGGGGCCTATGCCTGGGGCTGGCAGTCCATGATCGGTGACTACCTGCTGGCCTTCACGCCCCTAGGCCTTGCGGGCCTGTTTCGGGGGAAGAAGTGGGGGCTCGTGTGGGGTCTCCTGCTGGGCGCGCTGTGCCGCTTCGGCGTTCATTACGTGGTGGGCGCCACCGTGTGGGCCAGCTCCACGCCGGAGAATTTTGCCTCTCCCTGGACCTACTCTCTGGTCTACAACGGAGCATACATGGGTCTCAGCACCCTCATCTGCCTTGTGGCGGCGATTCTGCTGCGCAAGCTGTGGGATCTCCTACCGAAGCCGGAATAAGACCAAAAAACACCGGGCACGTTACCGTAACGTGCCCGGCGACTTTTTATCTGTGATCGTGGATATTCCCCGCATGGCGTCAGAAGCGCTCAGCCCTCGGCCTCATCCATCAGCAGCCAGACAATACTGGCGCCGTCGTTGCCGTAGGCATAAATGCACTGCTCAAAAAGCTCCACTTCGTTCATGACCAGCTCTTCCGCCCCGTCTTCCGCGATGGAAAGGGTCAGGAAGTTCTGCTCATCCAGATAGAGCTTCCAGCTTCCGCTGCCGATCTGCTCTTCATAGTCCTCATCATTGGTGCGGGTAAAGCTGCCGTCTTCCTGCAGCAGATAATACGTAAAAGAGCCCGCATCCAGCCAGGGATAGCTGCAAAGCTGCTGCGCGTATTCTTCGCTCACGTCCTTGCGGCCGGTGCTTTCATGCAGGACATGCCCGTTATCCGTCACCAGATCACCGGGGGTGGCGGGCTGCTTGTCGGGCTTGCCAAAGGTGCAGGCAGCGAGCATGCAAAGAAGCGCAAAGGCGATGGAAGTTACAGCGATCGTCTTTCTCATTTCGATTCCCTTCTTAAATCCAGTCAGTTCGCATTGAGTGATTATATGTCATTTTTTTCGTTTTGTCCATACCTAATTCCCGGATATTGCGGCAAATTTGACATGCCGGCACTTATTTGCTATTTTGTTGACATGGAAAAGGTATTATACACCCGTTCGGAGCGTTCCGCTCTGACGCAGAAACGCTATGAAATGCTCCTTGGGCAGCTGCTGCCGGAAAAGCGGGCGCGACTGGAGCGCCTCCCCGCCCGGCAGCGGGAGTTAAGCCTGCTGGGGGACCTGCTGGCCCGCAGGCAGGCGGCCGCCCTGCTGGGAAAAGACCCCGAGCAGCTCCTCCTTACACAGGACGAAAACGGGCGCCCCATTGTTCCCGGGGAGTGCGTGCATATCTCCGTTTCCCACAGCGGCGAAGCCGTCTGCGCCGCCGCGTCCCTGCAGCCGCTGGGGCTTGACATGGAGCTGCTGCGCCCGGTATCGGACAGGCTGGTCGAAAAGGTCTGCAGCCCTGCCGAGCGTGCCTGGGTATCTGCCGGTGAGGATCGGGTCCGGCGCTTTCTGCGGCTCTGGACCATGAAGGAGGCTTACGGGAAGTTCACGGGGCTGGGCGTCTTTCGCGTACCCCGGCTGGAAATCGTCGTCTCCGGGGACAGTCTCGTTACGCACTACCCCGGCTTCCGCTTCTGCAGCCCGGAAGAGGCGGAAGATGTCATCGTTTCCCTCTGCGTCGCTTCCGACGCATAAACATCACCGTTTCAAAGCAAAACCCGACCTGCCAGAGCGTAGTCCGAACAAGAAAACATGGATTTGCCCCATATTGCGTTTGCAATATGGGGCAAACTGTATGCAGCCGATGACGGAGATATTTTTTGTCGGTTCGCGGCGCTTTTTTGCAGCGCTCCTTGGTGGAACGCAAGAAAAAGCAACAAAGGACCGGCGGAAAATGGCCTGTCAGCGGGCTATGGTTTCTTGCGGGGACGAAGCAAAAACAGGTCGGGTTTTTCGTTTATGTTACTCAGTCCCGGGATTTCCAGCCGGGGTCATAAAACTCCCGGAGGGCGTCCAGATACGCTTCCGGCTGCACCATATAGCACAGGCCGTGCCCCGCCCCGGGGGTAGTCACCAGCATTTTGGGTGCCTTGCAGGCGGCGTAGTTTTCCCGGCTCATGTCGCAGGGAACAAAGGCATCCTCTTCCCCGTGGAAGAAGATCACCGGCACCCGGCAGCGGGCCATGGCTTCCACCGGGGCGTCCGCCTCCGGGTCAAAGTGGCCGAACAGCTTTGCACCCAGCCGAACAAAAGGGTAAGCCGGCCCGGGCGGCAGCTTCATATCCCGGATGACCTTCCGGATGATGGCTTTCGGGGAGGTGTAGCCGCAATCGGCCAGAACGCCAACCACCGTATCCGGCAGGGGCTTCCCTGCCGCCATCATCACCGTGGCAGCGCCCATGGAGATGCCCGTGAGGATGATCCGGGCATCCGGACCGAATCTGCGGCCCATGAATTCCAGCCAGCTGTGGCAGTCCCGGCTTTCGTTGATGCCGAAGGAGATGACCTCCCCTTCACTGCGCCCCGCCGTGCGCTGATCCACCACAAAGGCATTGTGCCCCAGTGCAAAGCAGCGCTGCACACCACCGCAGAGGTCGGATTCGGCGGAGCCGCGATAGCCGTGAAACATCAGTTCAATGGGCGCGCCCGGATATTTTTCAAAATACCTGGCGCAGAGCGTCAGCCCGTCGAAGGATGTGATCTGCAGGTCTTCATGGGGCAGTGCCCGCATCTCTTTGATCCATTCCAGCATCGTATCCCGATATGGTTCATAAATCTTCCCTTTGGGCAGGCGGTATTCCGCCTCGTCCGGCTTTTTGCTCTGGGGAGCATAAAAAGCCTTGCGGAAGCACAGGTAGGCGATCAGCAGAATCAGGGCCGCGATCAGCACCGCGGCAGAAAGAAAGCTCCAAACTGGCTGCATGGTATCATCTCCGTAAGCTGAGTATTTCCATTTTAGCACAAAACACAGGAAGGAGAAAGCAAAGAATCCTGCCTTCATGGAAGGGCGGAGCAGGCGATGCAACGATACGGCAGCTCGACACAACAGATGCTGCCGCTGCTGCGCCCAAAATCGACATGGGATTTCAGTAAAGCGTGAAAAAGCAACTGGGAATAAAATAAAATTGCCGTCTCTCCATGGAGAAACGGCAATTTCTGGAGCGGGCGACGAGATTCGAACTCGCTACCTCCACCTTGGCAAGGTGGCGCTCTGCCAAATGAGCTACGCCCGCGAAGCGAATGTAATTATAGCAGACAGCGCCAAAATGTCAAGGCCTTTTATCATTTTTCGTCAAATTATTTTTTGCAGGAAATCATGAGCTTCCCGCAGAATGCGCCGGGAGCTTTCAAACTGAAAGGCCGCCATAGCTTCATCATAGTTCAGCAGCTGAAGCCTACTGATTTCCGACTCCTGGGGGCGGGCTTCCTGCCCGCTGAATTCCCCCAGAAAATACACGATCTCCTTGATGACTTCGGGCCTCCCTTCCCGCACAAGGGGATGGGAATCATCGGTGCGGAAGCCTTCCAGCAGCTGCACTTCCAGCCCTGTCTCCTCCCGGATTTCCCGCAGGGCAGTCTCCCGCTCGGATTCCCCGGACTCCATATGCCCTTTGGGAAAGCCGCAAAAGCCCTCCGGGGAAGTGATGATCACATAGCGCACTTCCCCGCCCTCCCGGGTAAACACCACTGCACCGCAGGATTTTTCCGTGATCGGCATA
>JAZSQG010000059.1:0-2195 GCA_045537855.1 Oscillospiraceae bacterium | reverse complement strand
ACCACCAGCAGATTGTCGTATTCCTTCACCAGCGGCAGGCAGCTTTCTCCGCCGAAGGCGATGTAGGCTTCGTCGATGACCACCGGGTGGTCGGGGTTATGCTCCAGGATCTGCCGCACTTCCTCCGGGCGCAGATACAGGCCCGTGGGCGCATTGGGGTTGGCGATGACGATGAGCTGCCCCAGACCGAAGTAGTCTTCAATGTTCAGGCGGAAGTCCGGCTGCAGGGGAACCTCCCGCGTTTCCAGCCGGTGCAGGTCGGCAAAGACGGGATAAAAGCCGTAGCTGATATCCGGATAGGCCACGCCGCTGCCGCCCCAGGCCTGAAAGGCGAAGCTGAGGGCTTCATCGGAGCCGTTGAAGGCCAGCACGTTTTCCCGCTTCAGGCCGTAGAGGGCTGCGGCGGTATCCCGCAGGGCGGCGCAGAGGGGGTCGCAGTAGAGGTGCGCATCCGCCCCGGCCTCTCCCATGGCCACCACTACCTCCGGCGGCGGAGGGAAGGGGGATTCGTTGGTGTTGAGCTTGATATAGCTCCGGTCCTGGGGCTGCTCGCCGGGAACGTATACATCCAGCCCCTGGTATTTTTCCTGCAGAAAGCGGCTCATGCCTGCCCCTCCTTCCGCTTCAGGGCGCTGCGGGCGTGCCCTTCCAGCCCCTCCCGCCGGGCAAAGAGGGCAATGTCCTCCGCCGCAGCGGCAGCCGCCTCGGGGGAGTAGTAGATATACTGGGTCTTTTTTACGAAATCGTCCACGGAGAGGGGGCTGGCGTAGCGGGCGCTGCCGCCGGTGGGCAGGGTGTGGTTGCAGCCCGCCCAGTAGTCGCCGATGGCCTCGGCGGTGCTGCGGCCCAGGAATACGCTGCCCGCGTGGCGGATCTCCGGCAGGAGGCTGAACGCGTCCTCCACGCAGAGCTCCAGATGCTCCGGCGCCCAGAGATTGCTCAGGCTGACGGCCTGCTCCAGATTTTCCGTGACGATAATGCGCCCGTTTTCCTCCATGGAAGCCCGGGCGATGGTCTCCCGGGGGAGGGAAGCGAGCTGCTTTTCCACTTCCTGCGCCACGGCCTTTGCCAGCGCTTCGCTGTCCGTGAGCAGCAGGGCAGAAGCATCGGTATCGTGTTCTGCCTGACTCAGCAGGTCCGCAGCCACCCGGGCCGGGTCGCTGCCGCTGTCGGCAATGATGAGAATTTCGCTGGGCCCGGCGATCATGTCGATGCCCGCCTGCCCGAAGATCTGGCGCTTGGCCTCGGCCACATAGGCGTTGCCCGGCCCCACGATCTTGTCTGCCCGGGGCACGCTCTCCGTACCGTAGGCCAGAGCCGCCACGGCATGGGCGCCGCCCATGCGGAAGACCCGGTCCACCCCCGCGATGCGGGCGGCGGCCAGAATATCGGGATTCATCTGCCCGCCTTTGGCGGGGCTGGTCATGACGATCTCCCGCACCCCCGCCACCTTGGCGGGAATGGCGTTCATCAGCACGGTGGAGGGGTAGGCTGCCGTGCCGCCGGGGATATACAGGGCAGCCCGGTCCAGGGGCAGCACCCGCTGGCCCAGCCGGATGCCCCCGGGCCGCTCCAGCTCAAAGCCCTCCCGGCGCTGCATGCTGTGAAAGGCGCGGATGTTTTCCGCCGCCCGCTCCATCACGGCCACCAGCTTCGGGTCCGCCTGATCGGCCAGAGCGTACCATTCCTCTTTGGGCAGCTCCGGGCTTTCCGGCCTGCCCCCGTCAAATTTCTCGCAGAATTCCAGCAGGGCCTCGTCCCCCCGCAGGCGCACGGCGTCCACGATGGCGCCCACCGCTTCGCTCACGGCGGCGGTGGGGCTGACCCGGCGAAACAGGGCTTCGGGATCTCCGCCCCGGTAATAGCTGATTTGCGTCATTTCCGATCCTCCTCCGTGGTGACTGCCCGGATCTTCCGGCACAGTCCGTTGATCTCCTCGCTGAGGAAGGAATAGGCGGCCTTGCCCGCAATGAGCCTTGCGCTGATGGGCAGCACCTCCGCCAGCACCTCCAGTCCGTTTTCCCGCAGGGTGGTGCCGGTCTCCACGATGTCCACGATCACGTCGGACAGCCCCAAGATGGGGGCAATCTCGATGGAGCCGTTGAGGTGGATGATGTCGATATCCCGCCCCAGAGCGGCGTAATAGTCGCTGGCGATGCGGGTGAATTTGGTGGCCACCCGCAGGGTGCGGGCGG
>JAZSQG010000322.1:0-1550 GCA_045537855.1 Oscillospiraceae bacterium | reverse complement strand
TGGACCCCCGCCAGCCCGTGGGCCACCGTGAGGCCGAAGGTCTTCCCGGCAACCCCCTTGCTGCTGCCCCCCTCCAGGGCTCCGCCGAAGATGGCCGCGCCGAACTTCTCCCGGGTGCGGTAGTAGCTGGTGACGAAAGCGCTGGGCTTACGGCGCAGATCCAGGAGCTTAGAGTCCTCCACGATCTCCTGAGACAGGCTGAAGCTGTCCTTCCAGGTCATGTGCTCCAGGGTCTTGGAGTAGCCCTCCTCCATGCCGTCGGCGGGATAAGCGCCGTTTTCCCCCACGGGGCGGAAGCCCTCCATGCCGGTGAGGCTGGTGAGCTTTTCCAGATAGTGATTGCTCTGGCCCATCTGAAACAGCTCTTTGATGACGCTCTGCTGCTCAAAGGCCTCCCCCCGCTTTTCCAGAAACAGGCGGATGGCGCCCTGGCTTTTCCCGAATACGCTGTCATTCAGGCCGGAGCCTTCGGTAAATGTGATACCCATGTTCTTCCTCCTTTATCATTCCGCGTTATCGTCCGCCGCTTCCACCGCGGCGGCGAAGCGCAGCAGCACCCGGCTGCCCAATGCGGTGCCGTCCATCTGCACCAGTTCCGCAGCGCCGCCTTCCGTGCCGGTGACCTGCAGACTGTCCGTGTGCAGGGTCACCTTCGCGCCCACTGCCACGCTGGCCAGGGAGGAGGCGGCGGTAGTCTCAAAGATCATGTCCGGCTGCACCCGGATCACGGGGATGATGTCCCCTGCGGTGCAGACCGCAGCCCGGCTGCACATGGCGATGTAGACGGGCACATCCGCGCCCGTGGCAGCCGCCAGCTTACCGCTGCTCATCTTCAGGGCCATGCCCACCTTGGGGGTAATGGCGCTGCTGGGGTGATATTCCAGAGGCGGCACGCGAGCGCTGTCGCCCTGATAGGGAATGAATGCCATAGTTCAGGACCTCTCCTTCACAAATTTGTTGTAGTGATTCTGGATTTCGCCGTCGCTCATGCCGGGATTCAGAGCCCGGTACAGGGCCATCTCCTCGGCGGGCACGCTGAGGGCCCCCGCGGTGCGGGCGGGGGTGGCCTGGAGATGGCGCTTGCCGCTCAGGGCGTTGCGGGCCTGCTGGGCGGCGGAAGCCCGCGCCCGCTCCATGAGCTTGTCAAAGCAGGCCAGCCGATAAGCGTCGTAGAAGTCGTTGCCACGGCGCAGATACGCCCGGAACGCTTCCCGCTGCTCCATGTTCAGCAGGTCTTCCACCCCCCGGATATCCGGGTCCAGGGCCGCGATGCGGGCAAGCTGCTCCCGCACCAGGCTGTCTTCCCGGGCCGCTTCCTCAGCCGCAGGCCGGGCCGCGGTCACAGCGGCCCCCTCCTGCTGCGGCAGTGCCTGCCGCGTTTCCTGTTCATGCATCTGGGTTCCCTTCCTTTCCCTTTGAAGCTTTACTTGCCGCTGCGCAGATCCTCGCCCTTTTTCACCTTGCCCTTTTTGGGGGCAGGCTGCTGCAGGGGCGCCTTCACCACCTGCGCGCCGGTATTCCTGATGCTGCCGCTGTAGTCCTTAGCCTTT
>JAZSQG010000190.1:0-2082 GCA_045537855.1 Oscillospiraceae bacterium | reverse complement strand
GGTGAGGGGCTGGTTCGTCAGCGTGAGTCCGGCAGATGGGAAGGCCGCATAGTGGTAGGTCATAAGGACAACGGCGAGCCCATATTCCGCTATCTCTCTGCCGACTCACAGAAGCTGCTGCTGGATAAGATGCACAGGCTGTGCGATGAATTCGGCGGTGTGGATTTGAGAGAGGACTGCAGAATGGCGCTTGCTCAATGGCTGGATATATGGTTGCGGGATTATGCGGCTCCGTCGCTGCGCCCGTCTACTCTGCAGGGATACCGAAAGGTGATAGAAAAACAAATCAAGCCGTACCTGGGCGACTATCATGTTTCGAACTACAAAGAGCAGCCGCATTTGTATGCCGAAGATGATACCTGATATCTTGTAATGCGATGCAACAATCAAGGAATAAACCGATGGTATAAGCGGCTGTTGTGGGGCGTTTGAAGTACGATTTTGAGGCAAAAATCAGGGTGAAATAAACGCCGAAAAGAGGTCAAATAATTTCCTGGATGTGGCTGGCATGTGGTCAAACCCCAAAATCCATATGTCCATAGAAAATTGAACAAAATTTGATGAAAAATACCGCTTCAAAGCTTGCAACTTTTGAAGCGGTATTTGTGCGTATTTTGACCCGAAACAGCGGTATTCCGCAACTTTTTCAAACAAAACAAAAACCCTTGAAAACCGAAGTTTTCAAGGGTTTGGAGCTGCTGCCCGGATTCGAACCGGGGACCTCATCCTTACCAAGGATGCGCTCTACCTACTGAGCTACAGCAGCATTGGCGACCCGGAACGGGCTCGAACCGTCGACCTCCAGCGTGACAGGCTGGCGTTCTAAACCGACTGAACTACCGGGCCAAAGCTTGCTCATTTTAGCATCTAAATCCGAAATTGTCAATACACAATTTCAAAAAAATCGAGAAATTTCCACACGGGTTTTGCGGAGAGCTCCAGCCCTTCCCCGGTGACGGGATGGCGCAGGCGCAGCAGGCAGCAGTGCAGGGCCTGCTCGGTCACACCCAGGGCCTGACTGCGCGCCAGAGAGGCTGCATTCCCATAGAGTCGGTCCCCCAGCAGGGGCCAGCCCATGGCGGCGCAGTGGACCCGGATCTGGTGGGTGCGCCCGGTGTGCAGGGTCATTTCCAGCAGGCTCAGCCCCTCCCGGCTGGCCAGCACCCGGTAGTCCGTGTGGGCTGCCGCCCCCTCCGGGTGGACGATGCGGCGCATGTCCCCCTCCCGCTCCCGGCGGATGGGAAGGCGGATGCTCCCCTGTCCTTCCTCCGGCAGGCCGCAGACCAGAGCCAGATAGCGCTTTTCCTCCACCGCCTCCCCCGCCAGGCTGCAGGCCCAGGCGTTCTTGGCAAAGAGGGTCACGCCCCCGGTATCCCGGTCCAGCCGGTTGACAATATGGCAGCCGTCACCCCCGGAAGCCCGGATATGGGCCCAGGCCATGTTCGCCAGTGTCCCGGTATAGCGGCTGTGGGTGGGGTGGACGATGATGCCCTGGGGCTTGTTCACCGCCAGAAAATGCCCGTCCTCATAAAGCACCTCCAGCTCTCCCGGCTCTTCCGGATAGTCCGGGGCAGGCTCTGTGAGCTGCAGGCTCACCCGGTCCCCCGCCTGCAGCAGCCGCCGCACGCCGCTCACTTCCCCGTTGACCCAAAGCAAACCGGCGGCTTTCAGCCTCCGCACCTGGGAGACCGAAAGCCGCAGCTCGTCATGCAGTATTCCCTTCAGCGTCCAGCCCGCCCGGGCGGCGGGCACGGTGTAAGCCAGCTCCATGCGCCCTCAGGCCGTCCAGTCGTAGGCGTTCAGCACCGCATTCACGGCTTCATAATCCGCCGCCACGCAGAGCAGCACGCAGCTGCCCTCCCGCCGGAGGATGGCGCTTTCCAGCTTGGGCACCTCTTCGGGCACATAGCTGCCAAAGGATTCCCGCTGATAGTCCAGCCGGGCCCGGGCCGCCTCCTCCACCAGCCGGGCGGAAACTTCATCCGCACAGCGGAAGATGGCGATCTCCTCGGCGGTGGCGCCGGAAGAGAGACAGAAATACATGGCCGAAGCATCCGTCTCGGCAAGGCCGTAGAGATAGCA
>JAZSQG010000160.1:0-7045 GCA_045537855.1 Oscillospiraceae bacterium | reverse complement strand
CCATCAGATCCACAAAGCAGCCCTTCATGCGCTCCTGCACCTCAGCGGGCAACTCCTGCCATTGGGTGTCCAGTATAAAATTCTCTAATTTGTAGTCTGTTTCAAAAATCATGGTTACTTATAAAAATTGGTGCTGCGGGTGGTGGTGGCATAGGGGGCGGGGTCGAGCTGACGGTCGGCGATGCCCAGAATGTCCTCGGGACGGATCCAGGGTCTGCCCTGGATGCCGCTGGTCTCCTCGTGGGTCAGCTTGCCCTTGTAGGCGGTGAGGCTACGGCGGATATAGCCGTCACGGACACAGGCCTCGGTAAGACCGTTGTTCATAATGTTCAGCAGCATGGGCAGCGTCTCGCAGGCCAGCGCCACGGAGGTGGAGTGAGCCACCGCACCGGGAATGTTGCTGACGCAGTAATGCACCACACCGTTGACCACATAGCGGGGGTCGTCATGATGGGTCTCGTGGCTGGACTCGATGGCGCCGGGGTCGTCGTTGGAGATATCCACCAGCACACTGCCGGGCTCCATCAGCTTCAGCATCTCCTTGGTGATGAGGAAATCTTTGCGCTGCTTGGGCCACTTGACGCAGTTGAGCACCATGTCGGTTTGGGGAAGCACGGAGGCGATGGTCTGCTGGGTGCAGTACATGGTGTTGATCTTTTGGTTATAGCGGTCTGCCAGGGTATGCAGAAGACCCACGTTAATGTCCATAACGGTCACGTTGGCGCCCAGGGCATGCAGCACGGATAGGGCACCCTGACCGACCACGCCGCCGCCGGCGCAAAGATCTGCGACACGGCAAAGGAACTTTGGGACACCTGCGATTTCCTCGCAAAGGTCAAGGAGATCGATCCTTCTGAGTTCGGCTACCTGAAGGAAGGCCAGATGATCTACTGCTGCATCCATCCCGCCGGTCACCCTGAAGAGGTGCAGGCCATTCTGGACAGCAAGTGCATCGCCATCACCGCCGAGGACAGCCACCGCTACGGCTCTCCCAACTGTGAGGCTGCCGGAAAGCAGGGTGCCCTCTTCGGGCTGGAATCCATGCTGACCATCAACGGCGGCAAGGGCAAGTTCGTGGGCGGCTTCGCCGGGGCACCCGGCATGAACGTGGTCATCATGGGCGGCGGCACCGTGGGCCAGGGGGCCCTCTCCGTGCTCCACGCCCTGGGCGCCAACGTCACCGTTATGGACATCAATCCCGGCCTGCTGCGGGACCTGGGCTACCGGTACAACAACAAGATCAACACCATGTACTGCACGCAGGAGACCATCGCCTCCATCCTGCCCCAGACCGACATGATCCTCAACTGCGTCAAGTGGCCCAAGCAGCGCACGGACTTCCTCATCACCAAAGAAATGCTCAAGCTCATGGAGCCCGGCTCCGTGCTGGTGGACATTTCCAACGATGACCCCGGCGCCATCGAATCCAGCCACGAGACCCACCACGACAATCCCCGCTATGTGGTCAACGGCGTGGTGCACTACTGCGTGTCCAACATCCCCGGTGCGGTGGCTCACTCCACCTCCGTGGCGCTGGCGGGTGAGACCCTGCCTCTGCTGCTGGCCATCATGAACAAGGGGCTGGAGGAAGCCTGCGTGCAGGACGGCTATATCCGCCGCTCCCTCACCGCCTACAAGGGCTACCTCACCCATGAGGAGACCTCCGGCATCCAGGGCCGCCCCTGGATCCGGCCCGAGGATATTCTGGGCATTGCGGACCGGGAGCTGGACCCTGCGCCTCCCGCCACCACCACCAGAAGCACGAACTTTATCACCCTGTAACGAAACTCTGAAAGCGGCAGCGGAGACATTCTTTCCGCTGCCGTTTACCTTGCCGAGAAAGCTGTGTGAACGCTGTGCGTCATTATCCTGTGCTGGATGTCAATCTCTCTGCCATTGAACACAATGCCCGCATCCTCTGCTCCCTCTGCGCGGAAAACGGCATCTCCGTGGCAGGCATCATCAAATTTTCCGATGGGGATCTCCGGGTGGCGGGCGCCTACCGGGCGGGAGGCTGCGCCCAGCTGGGCGTCTCCCGGGCAAAGCATCTGCAGGCCCTGAAGGCGGCCTTCCCCGATACGGAAACCCTTCTCACCCGCAGCCCCACCCGGGGCGATCTGGAGGCCGTGGCCCGTTATGCCGACCTGAGCCTCCACGCCGACGCGGGGGTGCTCCGGGCCCTGAACGAAGAAGCGGGCAAATGGGGCTGCCGCCCCGGCATCATCCTGATGCTGGATGTGGGCGACCTGCGGGAAGGGGTGGAGAGCATCCCGGAGCTTATCCGCCTCGCCCTGCTCTGCGAAAGTCTCCCCAGCCTCCGGCTGCGGGGCATCGGCACCAACCACGCCTGCCTCAACGGCGTGCTGCCCAGCTATGAAAACCTCAGCTTTCTGGTGGAAGCCGCCGAAGCGGTGGAAGCCGCCATCGGCAGAAGGCTGGAACTCATCTCCGGGGGCAGCTCCATCAATCTCCTGCTGCTGCAGGGGGGCGTCAGCCAAATGCCGGAGCGCATCAACCACCTGCGGCTGGGGGGCTCCATCGCCAATCCCATGAACATCCGCACCAACCGGGGCGTCTCCTTCCCCGGGCTGCGGGAGGACGGCCTCCGGCTGACGGCGGAGATCGTGGAGCTCTGCGAAAAGGCTTCGGCACCCCGGGGCGTCTCCACGAAAAACTGGGCCGGTGAAGCGGTCACCCGGGAGGACCGGGGCCGCCGCCTCCGGGCCATTCTGGCTCTGGGCAGTCAGGATGTGGGGGACGCTGCCACCCTCATCCCCGAAGAAGCGGGGGTGGAGATCGTGGGCTGCAGCAGCGACCACACCGTTCTGGACGTGACGGATTCCGGCAAACCGTGGCAGTCCGGGGACACCGTGTGCTTTCAGCTGCGCTACGCCAACATGCTCCACGCCTTTTCCGGGCGGCATGTGGAGGTAGCGTATTGGGAGGATAACGCGTGACCGTCATCGATACATTTCCCGGCATCGGCGGCCGCTTCACGGAGCGGCGGTGACGCACAAAACAGATGCGTGCGCAGCGGCTTTATTGCTGCAGCCGGAAGACGGCTTCGGCGCAGGGCAAGCTTGAAGGAGGCCATCCCGGGCTGCCGCGGCGGAGCATGAGGCAGGCGCGGCGGAGCGGGGCATTTTCCCCCTCCGCCGCGCCCTTTTTCCCGCTGAAGTGTAGCCTTTTCCGCAAAACCGTGTTATCCTGTGATCAGGCCGCGCCCTGCGGGCGGGTCAAATACAATTTTATTTGAGGAGCTTGCTGTTTGAAGAAAAACAACACCTCGGAGACTGTGGGCTGACCGGGAGGTTTGTGTCCATACTCTCGCCAAACCTCCCAGCATTGCGGTCAACAATCATCAGGAGGAAAAAAACAATGAATAAAAATGACTGTATCATTCGTTTGGAAAGACAGGAAGAGCAGCGGGAAGTGGAGACCCTCATCCGTGAGAGTTTCTGGAATGTGTACCGCCCCGGCTGTCTGGAGCATTATGTGATCCATGTGCTGCGGGGGGACCCCGCCTTTGTGCCGGAGCTGAATTTTGTGATGGAGCAGGGCGGCCGCATCATCGGGCAAAATATGTTCATGCGGGCCTGCATCCGGGCCGATGACGGGCGGGAAGTGCCCATCATGACCATGGGTCCCATCTGCATCAGCCCGGAGCTGCAGCGGCAGGGCTACGGCAAGCTGCTGCTGGACTACTCTCTGGAGCAGGCCGCCCGGCTGGGCTGCGGCGCTCTCTGCTTTGAAGGGAATATCCGCTTCTACGGCAAGAGCGGCTTCCGCTGCGGCCGGGAATTCGGCCTGCGCTACCGGGGCCTGCCGGAGGGTGCGGATGACTCCTTCTTCCTCTGCCGGGAGCTGATCCCCGGCTACCTCCGGGACGTCCGGGGGGAGTACGGCCCGCCCGAGGGCTACTATGTGGAGGAAGCTGCCGCCGAAGCCTTCGACCGGCAGTTCCCGCCCAGAGAAAAGCAGGTCCTTCCGGGTCAGCTGCAGCACTGAGCGAATGACAAGATCGGCGGAGCCTTTCGGTTCCGCCGATTTCTTTTGCTGCAATGCCCAAAAGTCCGGTTTATGGGACAGGCGCTGTGCTTGAATGGAGCATGGGGGAGCGCCGTCCGGGCGGCCAGCGCCCCGATTCCGCAAGGGAGGGAGACGGAGCATGCTTTACCTGCGCAAATTTTCCATGCTGAGCCGGGAGCAGGAGGAGGACTATCTCTCCGATCCCGGAAACCGCAGGCTGCGCCGCAGCTGCTACAGCACGAAATATCCCTTCGGCGTGTTCCGCTACCGGGAGCTGCCGACGCTGGAATTCGCGCCCCTCACCGTCCTCTACGGTGGTAACGGCAGCGGCAAATCCACCCTCCTCCATGTCATGGCGGAAAAGCTCCGCCTGCAGCGGGGCGCAGTCTTAAACAGCAGCCCCTTTTTCGAGGACTATGTATCCCTCTGCCGCTATGAAGTGAGCCGGGTGGGCATCCCGGAAGGGAGCCGCTTCATCTGCAGTGACGATGTATTTGACTGGCTGCTGGACACCCGCTGCCTGAACGAGGGCATCGACCGGGCGAGGCTGGAACTCTTCGACCGGTATATCCGGGACCGGAAGGAAAGCTATCAGCTGAAATCTCTGGAGGATTACGAGGAATTCCGCCGCCGCTCCTACGCCAAAAGCAGGACCCAGTCCCGCTATGTGAAGGAGTATCTCGCAGAAAACCTGCCGGAGCGCTCCAACGGGGAGAGCGCCCTGCAGTATTTCACTGAGTCCATCCGGGAAAACGCCCTCTACCTGCTGGACGAGCCGGAAAACAGCCTTTCCGCCGCGCTGCAGCTGGAGCTGAAGCAGTTTCTGGAGGATTCCGTGCGCTTTTTCGGCTGCCAGTTCATCATCGCCACCCACGCCCCCCTCCTCCTGTCCATGCAGGATGCAAAAATTTACGACCTGGACGCGAAGCCGCCCACCGTCCGGAAGTGGACGGAGCTGGAGAATGTGCAGGTCTACCAGCGCTTCTTTGCCCGGCACGCGGAGGAATTTTCGTGAGGGCCGGACCGGAATGACACAAAAACAGCACAGCTGCGGGAACGCCCCGGGCTGTGCTGTTTTCATTCTGTATGCCCCGCTTCGGCCTCCCGCAGCCTGATGCAGGCGGCGGGGCAGGTCCTGACGCAGAGACCGCAGCCGATGCATTCCGCTTCCTCCACCTGTGCGTGGGAGCCCTGCCAGACGCGGATGGCCTCCCGGGGGCAGTTTTTTTCGCAGACGCCGCAGGCCGTGCAGAAGCGCCGGTCCACCGAGGCAAGTTTTATCATCTTCTCATCCTTTCCCAAAGGCTTTCCGGCCCTATCATGGCACAGCTGCCCCGCCCTGTCAAGCGGGCTGCAGCCCCAAACCCGGGGCTTCCCGGCGGCATATCCCCCCCGTTTCGGGCAGTAGAATTCCCGGGAGAGGCACTCTACCCACAGGAGAGTGCCCGAACCGGCGGGGAGAGTGCCGGAAAGCGAAAGTAGCTGGACGCTGCCGGCCCCCTGTGCTAGGGTAAGCGCAAACGCAGAAAGGCAGGACAGGGCATATGAAGCAGCGGAGCAGTCCCGGCTGGCTGAAGCTGGACAACGCGGCGAAGATCTACCCGGCGGTGCGCCGGAAAAACTGGAGCAATCTCTTCCGCCAGTCGGTAACGCTCACGGAGGAGGTGGACCGGGAGCTCCTTGCCCGGGCCCTGGAAGCCACCGTCCCCCGCTTTCCCGGCATCGCCGCCGGGCTGCACCGGGGCCTCTTCTGGTACTATCTGCAGACCTGCTCCGCCGCCCCGGCCCTCAGCGAAGAGTACAGCTGGCCCCTCAGCTGCATGAGCCGGGCAGAGATGCGCCGCTGCGCCTTCCGGGTCATCGTCTACGGAAATCGCATCGCCGTGGAATTCTTCCACGCCCTCACCGATGGGACCGGGGCTCTCTGCTTCCTGAAAAGCCTCACCGCCGAATACCTGGAGCGGAAATACGGCCTGTGCATCCCGGCGGAGCTGGGGGTGCTGGACCGCCGCGAAGCCCCAAAGGCGGAGGAACTGGAGGACAGCTTTCTCCGCCATGCGGGGCCGGTGGCCATGGGCCGGGGCGGACGCAGAGCCTGGCGCCCGCCCGGCACGCCCCAGCCCGGGGGTGCCCTGAACCTCATCTGCTTCCGGCTGCCGGTGGAGGAAAGTCTGGCCCTGGCCCACCGCCATCAGGTGACCCTGACGGTGCTCCTCTCCGCCGCCCTGATGCGGGCCCTGGAGCGGCTGCAGGCCCGGCAGGTCCCCCGGCGGCAGCGGCGCAAAGCCGTCAAGCTCCTCATCCCCGTGAATCTGCGGCAGCTCTTTCCCAGCAGCAGCCTGCGAAACTTCGCCCTGTACAGCATCCCCGAACTGGACCCCCGCCTGGGCGATTACAGCTTTGAAGAACTCTGCAGCCTCATCCGCCACAAGCTGGGCGCGGAGTGTACCGCCAAGCACATGAGCCGCATGATGGCGGTCAATGTGGGAAACGAGCGCAATCCCCTGCTGCGCCTCGTTCCCCTGCCCCTGAAAAATCTGGTGATGCGGGCGGTCTTCAACCGGGTGGGCGAGCGGCAGGCCTGCCTGAGCCTCTCCAATCTGGGGGCCGTGGCCCTGCCGGATGTGATGCGTCCCTACATCCGCCGCTTCGATTTCATTCTGGGTGCGCAGGCGGCAGCGCCCCACAACTGCGCCGTCCTCTCCTGGGATGACACGGTTTATGTAAACTTCACCCGGAACATCCGGGAGCCGGAGCTGGAACGGCAGTTCTGGCTGGTGCTCCGGGAACTGGGTCTGCCGGCCACGGCAGAAAGTAACGAAGATTGAGGTGAAACGCATGTACTGCATCCAATGCGGCGTCCGTCTGGCCGACAGCCAGGCCCCCTGCCCCCTCTGCGGCACCGCCCCGGAGGAAATGCCCGCCCTCGCCCGGCAGCACCGGCAGCAGAGCCGTCGGCTGACGCCCCTGTATCCCCCGGATCGCTATCCCCCCCTGCCCCTGAAGCCCCGGGCGG
>JAZSQG010000264.1:0-2070 GCA_045537855.1 Oscillospiraceae bacterium | reverse complement strand
CGTGACCTTCGACCATGTGCGCTTCGGCTACTACGAGGACGAAGTGGTCATCAAGGACTTCTCCGCCAAGGTGAAGGCCGGTCAGAAGATCGCCATCGTCGGCCCCACCGGCGCGGGCAAGACCACCATGGTCAAGCTGCTCATGCGCTTCCATGACCTGAACGACGGTGCCATCTATCTGGATGGCCACGATACCCGGGAGTTCCGGCGTCAGGATCTGCGCAGCGAAGTGGGCATGGTCCTGCAGGACACCTGGCTCTTCAACGGCACCATCATGGAGAACATCCGCTACGGCCGGCCCGACGCCACCGACGAACAGGTGGTGGAAGCCGCCAAGGCCGCGCAGGTGGACTTCTTCATCCGCACCCAGGCCGACGGCTACAACATGATCCTCAATGAGGAGACCAGCAACATCTCCGCCGGTCAGAAGCAGCTGCTGACCATCGCCCGGGCCATCCTGGCGGCCACCAAGCTGCTGATCCTGGACGAAGCCACCAGCTCCGTGGACACCCGTACGGAGATCCTCATCCAGCGCGCCATGGATAATCTCATGCAAGGCCGCACCAGCTTCATCATTGCCCACCGCCTCAGCACCATCCGCAATGCAGACCTGATCCTCTGTATGAAGGACGGCGACATTGTGGAGCAAGGTAGTCACGAGGAGCTGATGGCGCTCAACGGCTTCTATGCCCAGCTGTATAACAGCCAGTTTGAGCAGGTTTCCTGAGTAAGGAACAAGACAGTTTTACAGTATTTGCGGGGACCCGCCGGAAGTTTCCGGCGGGTCTCTTTCCGGCTGCCGCAATTGGGGAAAATGGGCGGGAAAGGGCGGCACAGCCATTGACAACGGCGGCGGCTGTGGTATAATAGAGGCGTCTTCAGGGCGGGGTGTGATTCCCCACCGGCAGTGAGCGCGAAGCGCAAGTCTGCGAACCTCCCGAGGGAGGCCGAATCGGTGAAATTCCGATACCGACGGTATAGTCCGGATGAGAGAAGGCGGGGATCAGTCAGTGACCTGTTTTTTGTATTCATGCGCCTGAGGAGTATTCCTTGGGCGCTTTTTTGTTGGGAGGAAACAGAGAATGAATCAAACGAGTAAGTCTGTGAACGTAAAGCGGCTTGTGGTCATGGCCATGCTCTGTGCCATCGCCTATGTGGTGATGTGGCTGGCCCACATGGTGCCCTTCTTCAGCTTTGCCCCCGTACCCTTCCTGCGCTATGATCCCAAGGATGTGATCATCGTGCTGGGCGGCTTCATGATGGGGCCTCTGGCTGCCCTGGGGATCAGCGTGGTGGTGTCCCTCATCGAGATGATCACCATCAGCAGCACCGGCGTCATCGGCCTGATTATGAATGTCCTCAGTACCGCTGCCTTTGCCTGCACCGCCTCCGTCATCTACAAGCGCAAGCATAATATGAAGGGCGCTGTGCTGGGCCTGGCTGCGGGCGTCATTCTGGTGACGCTGGTGATGATCCTCTGGAACTATCTCATCACCCCGCTGTACATGAAGGTGGACCGCGCCATCGTGGTGAGCATGCTCATTCCCGGCTTTCTGCCCTTCAATCTGCTGAAGGCCACCATCAACATGGCCCTGGCCCTGCTGCTCTATAAGCCCATCATCACTGCCCTGCGCAAGGCAAGGCTCCTGCCCCCCAGCCAGTCTCAGGGAAAGAAGGGCGTGTTCAGCCCCGGCATGCTGATCTTTGCCGCAGCCCTGCTGATCACCGCCGTACTGGTGGCGCTGGTGTTCCAGGGCGTGATCTGAACATTTGGAAAGCCTATGACAAAAAAAGACTGCTGCAGCTGCAGCAGTCTTTTTTGTTGTCAGGTCATGGTTTCCAGTGCCTGCAGGACCTTCTGCAGGTGGTTTTCCGGGCTGTCCGCCCCGTCCAGCCGGAGGATGGGGCAATGGAAATGCTGCTCCCACAGGTCGTGGCGCGCCCGGCTGCGCATGTCGGGACCGCCGGTCTCGTAGCCTCTGGCCCATTCCACGAATTCCAGATGCTGGCGGTGCATGTCCCCGCCGGGGTCGATGCGCGGGCCGTAGCGCTGCTTTTCCCGGGCGATGA
>JAZSQG010000295.1:0-1711 GCA_045537855.1 Oscillospiraceae bacterium | reverse complement strand
GGTGCAGGACTTCTATCCCACCCCGGGCACCCTCAGCACCTGCATGTACTGGACGGGCATCGACCCCAGGACCATGAAGCAGGTCTATGTGCCCCGGAGCTACCGGGAAAAGGAGCTGCAGCGGGCCCTGCTCCAGTGGTTTGACCCGAAAAAGCGCCCCCTGGTGCTGGAAGCCCTGCAGCGCGCCGGGCGCACCGACCTCATCGGCTACGGCCCTCACTGCCTCCTGCGCCCGGAAAAGGGCGAACACTACGGCGGCGGCTACGGCGCCACGGCAGCCGGGAACCGCGGCGCTGTGAAACGCGCCGGAAACGCTGCCGCTAAGCCCGGAGACCGCCGGGACGGCAAAGCCGCAAAGCCCGGAAGGAACGCTTCTCCCGGAAAAAGCCCGAAGCCCGGAGCGAAAGCCGGCCCCGGCAGAGGCACAAAACCCGCCGGCAAAGCTGCCCCCCGGGGCACGAAACCCGGCGGCAGGAAATAAGCCGCGTCGGGAAACCCCCACACCGCACAAGCAGCGTCCCGCTCCGCAGCAGCCCTGCTGCAGGGCGGGATTTTTGCTCCTGCCGGGCTTCCTTCCGCCGAAGTTTTGTACCCGCCGCTTTATTTCGCTATGCCTGTAACGGACTGCATCAGCGATTGACAAACGCGGCTTCGGGTGCTATGGTATCGGTAAGTAAATATTCGTTTGAGTGCCTGTGGGAGCGGTGACAGCCCCACGGGAGAATAGTGAATCGTGTGAAAATCACGAACGGTACCGCCACTGTATGCGTGGAGGTCCGGCATATGGGCGAAAGCCGGTCATTGGGGAAACCTGAGAAGGCCATGTCGGACCGAGGAAGCGCGAGTCAGGAGACCTGCTCAGACGATGTAGCATGCACCGGGTCTGCAAGTACGGATCGCGGTGGTCTTTGAAGCAGAAAAACGGCTGCGGCAATTCCTTTTGGAGTTGCCGCGGCTTTTTTGTTTCCCCCGCCGGAGGGAAGCGGATTATGAAAGGAGAACGAAAACCATGAAGAAACTCATCGCGCTGTTGCTGGCTTTGCTGCTGACTCTGGCTCTGGTGGGCTGCGGCGGCAATCAGCCCGCGCCCACGCCCACCGACGCGTCCGCCCCGGATGCCACCCCCGCAGGCTCCGAGCCCGCGGAAGGCACGCCCGCCGTGCCGGAAAAGCTGATCTCCCTGGCTCCCGCCACCACCCAGATCATTGAGGCGCTGGGGCTGACGGACAAGCTGATCGCAGTGGACACCCAGTCTCCCCTCTATGTGGAGGGCCTCTCCGAGCTGCCCCAGTTTGACCTGATGGCCCCCGATATCGAGCAGATGGCCATGCTGGAGCCCGACGTGGTCTTCACCTCCGGCATGAGCTATGTGGAGGACAATCCCTTCCAGGCGCTGATCGACCTGGGCGTCCGCGTGATCGAGATCCCCACCAGCGACAGCATCGAAGCCGTGAAGGCGGATATCGTATTCACCGCCGCCTGCCTGGGCCGGGAAGCGGACGGTCAGGCCCTGGTCGACGAGATGCAGGGGACCATTGACGCCATTGCCGCCATCGGCGGGACCATCACCGAGAAAAAGACCGTGCTCTTCGAGATCGCCTGCCTGCCCTATATCTACAGCTTCGGCAGCGGCACCTTCCTGAACGAGATGATCGAGCTGATCGGCGCCGAAAACGTGCTGAGGGATCAGAACAGCTGGCTGGCCGTGGCG
>JAZSQG010000193.1:0-3998 GCA_045537855.1 Oscillospiraceae bacterium | reverse complement strand
CATTCTGGAGGTGGGGAGCGACGCCAATACCCTGCAGGAAGCAATCACCGCCGTCACCGCCTTTGCCGGCTGTGCCGCTCAGGTGCTGGGGGAATATCTTTCCTGAGTCTTGCCCCCCGCCCGGGGGCCGTGGTATGATTTTCTCTGCCGGAGGGGAAGCTTTCTCCGGAATGCCAGGAAAAGAAAGGCGGTCTCGGCCCATGAAGATCCGGGAAGTCTGCAAGCTAACGGGCCTTACCGAGCGCACGGTGCGCTTCTGGGCTGCGCAGGGTCTCATTCGCCCGGAGACCTATGAAATGAACGGGCGCAGCTACTTTGTGTTCTCCCGGGAGGATGTTGACGAGCTGCGGGAGATCGACACCCTGCGCCGGGCGGGCTTTTCCCTGGCCCAGGTTCAGGAGATGCGCGCTGAGCCCTCCGGGACGGGGGCGGCGGTACAGGCCCTCCTTGCGGAGCTGGGCCGGAAGCAGGAAGAAACGGAGCAGGCCCTTTCCGCCCTCCGGGACGCGGCGGACTGCCCCGACCCCCGGACGCTGGCGGCGCGGCTCCGGGAATATGCCGCCCGGCGGGCCCTGCCGGGAGCAAGCCCCCATTTCGGCCGCTTTGGTGAAGAAACGTCCCAGGAAAAATCCCGGGCTTACGAAGCATTTCTCCGCTCCAGCGCCCGGCGCAGCCGCCGGAAGCAGTACCTTTCCGCCCTGGCTGCCGCTCTGGTGCTGGTGCTCCTGAGCGTGCTGGGTACCCTGGGCTTCAGCGGGCAGCTGCAGCGCCGGGCCGGAAATGTCGAGCCCGGATGGGAAAGCCGCCTCAGCGGCAGCTACGACCCGGCGGTGGACGGCTCGATCCCCGGTTATACCCCTCTGGAGGGGCTGGACGGGGCCACCGGGCGCATGACCCGGGTCTACAGCCTGCCCGCCGGGGAAGCGGTGCTGAGCTGGCACCGCCTCAGCCCTGCCGAGCAGGAGCTGCTGGAAGCGCTGGAGGGAGGCACGCCCGCCCTGCGCTGGCAGGCGGAAGCCGCCCTGGGCCCCGGTGCGGCCCTGTGCTATCTCCCCGCCGGGGACGGGGGGCTGTATGTGCTCCATGCCCTGTGTGACAGCCGGGAAAGCCTGCTGGCTATGCTGCCCCTGCTGCAGCTCCGGGTGGAGGGGGAAGCAGTCGGCTTTTCTTCGGGAGCAGGAAACGGGTGAATCACAGTCCGGCGCTTTGTGCCCCCCTCGGCGGGGGGGACGGAGCGCCGGGCTTTTTTGCGGGAAAGGGACGCCCGGGGGCACAAAGATTTCCGCCCAAGCTTTGCAAGCGCTGAAAGCTGTGATATACTGAACCATTCAGGATTATGACAGGGGAAGCAAAGGAGGGGGAAGCATGCTGAAGCTGATTCTGGGCCCGGCGGGCAGCGGCAAGAGCCGCCGCATTTATCGGGAGATCCGGGACAATCTGGACCTGCGCCGGGACATGGTGCTTCTCACCCCCGAGCAGCAGTCTCACCGGGCGGAGCGGGAGCTGGCGGCCTTCTGCGGCAGCCGGCTGAGCCTCAGCGGCGAGGTGCTGAGCTTCACCCGCATGTATAACCGGGTGGCCATCCAGACCGGCGGCCTGGCGGACACCGTCCCCGACAAGGGGGGGCGGCTCCTGCTCATGGCCCGCAGTCTGGAGCTGGTGGCCCCGCAGCTCCGGCGCTACGGGGGAAAGCTCCGGCGCACGGACTTTCTCCGGCAGCTGCTGGAAACGGTGGAGGAGCTGCGCGGCGCCATGACCGGGCCGGAAGAACTGCTGGCTGCGGCGGAGGCGGCGGGGAGCGCCCTGGGGGACAAGCTCCGGGACCTGGCCCTGCTCCTGGGGAGCTACGAAGGGGTGCTGGCCCGGAATCTGGGGGACAGCCGGGACACCGTGCGCCGTCTGGCGGACCGGGTCATGGAAAGCAGCGTGGGTTCCGGCGGCGTCTGGCTGGACGGCTTTACCGACTTTACCGCCGCCGAGCTGCAGGTGCTGGACCGGCTCCTGCAGCGGGGCACCGACCTCACCGTGGCGCTGACTCTGGGGGAAGGGGCTGCGGAGCAGTACCGCCTCACGGAGCATACCTTCCACCGGCTGGCCCGTCTGGCCCGGAGCCGGGGGGCCGAGCTGCGCATCGAGCGCCTGCAGGCTGCCCCCGTTACGGCGGGAAACAGCCCGGAGGACCGGGGGGAGGAAGCCGGGCCACTGCCGGACCTGCAGCTGGGGAGCCCCTCCGTGCGCTATCTGGCGGAAAACCTGCTGGATTATGCCGCGCCGCCCCTGGAAAGGGCGGACGGGGCGGTGGAACTCTGCCGAATGAACACATTTCCCGGGGAATGCCGCTGGGCGGCGGGGCGCATCCTGCAGCTGATGCAGGCGGACGGCAGCCTGCGCTACCGGGACTTTGCCATCGCCCTGCCGGAGTTCGGGCAGGGGCGCATGAATCTGGAATCGGTGCTGGCGGAATACGGCCTGCCCTATTTTGTGGAGGAAGCCGGGGACCTGGGGGATACGGGTCTTGTGAGTTTCGTGCTGTCGGCACTGGCCGCCGTGGGCGGCGACTGGCGCTATGAGGATGTGTTCCGCTGCCTGAAGACCGGCCTTGCGGGCCTGAGCCCGGAGGAAACGGACGAACTGGAAAACTACTGCCTGACCTGGGATATCCGGGGTCGGGCCGCCTGGGCTTCGGAGGAAGCCTGGGATCTGCATCCCCGGGGCTATGAGCCGGAGCTGTCGGAAGCCGACCGGGCGCGCCTCGCGCGCATCGACGCCCTGCGCCGGAAGGCTGCCGGGCCCCTGCTGAAGCTGGGGGAACGCATGGCGGCGGAGGGGACCGCCGGAGAAAAGCTCCGGGCCCTGTACCGTTATTTTGAAGAAGTGGAGCTCACCCGGGCGCTGGCGGAGCGGGCCCGGCGCCTGCAGGAAGCCGGGGAACTGGACCCGGGCCGGGATATCCTGCGCCTCTGGGACGTGCTCATGGACTGCATGGAGCAGTTTGACGCGGTGCTGGGCAGCACCCCCCTGGAGGGGGAGCAGTTTGCCCGCCTGCTGGAGCTGCTGCTCCAGGAGCGGGATGTGGGCAGCATCCCCGCCGCCCTGGACTGCGTGGCCGTGGGCGGCCTTGGCCGTATGCGCTTCCTGAAGCCCCGGGTGCTGCTGATTTTGGGGGCGGACGATGCCAGCCTCCCCGGCAGCGCGGGGCAGCGGGGCGTCTTTTCCCGGGAGGAGCGGCGGCAGCTCTTCGACCTGGGGCTTCCCCTGCAGCACAGCCGGGACGAAGCGGCCTGGCGGCAGCTGCTGGACCTGTACCAGACCGCCGCCGCCCCCTCCCAGCGTCTGCTGGTGAGCTGCAGCGGCGGGGACGATGTGCGCCCCAGCCTGCTGATGAGCCGGGCGCAGGAGCTGCTGGGTGCGCAGCTGAACACGGAGGCGAGCCTTGGCGGGAGCTATCTCACCGCTGCGGCGGAGCCCTGCTTCCGCCTTGCCCTCAGCGGCATCGGAGCCCGGGCGGAGGCGGCGCGGCAGTGCGTGGACCCGGCGCGGCTGGGCAGACTGCGCAGCGCCGCGGAGCAGAAGGAAGAACAGCTCAGCCGGGAGACCGCCCGGAAGCTTTACGGGGATTCCTTCCGCCTCACCGCCTCCCGGGCGGAGACCTTCCACAGCTGCCGCAGGCTGTATTTCCTGCAGTACGGGCTGAAGGCCCGGGAGCGGCGGCAGGCCAGCTTCGCCGCGCCGGAGCTGGGCACCTTTGTCCACTATGTGCTGGAGCATGTCTGCCGGGAGGCGGCACAGCTGGGGGGCTTTGCCACCCTGTCGGAGGAAAAGCTGCTGGAGCTGGGCCGCCGCCATACCCGGGCCTATACCGCCCTGTATTTCCGCCCCGCCCAGCTGGCAAACCCCCGCTTCCGCTATCTGGTGGACCGGCTGTGTCTGGCGGTGGAGAGCATTCTGAAGGATGTGGCCGGGGAACTGGCCAGCTCGGATTTCAGCCCCCTGGACTT
>JAZSQG010000259.1:0-1905 GCA_045537855.1 Oscillospiraceae bacterium | reverse complement strand
CATGGCTACGATCCGACTTGCAGACTGTCGGGTAGGGGGGCGGGGAGCAGGCGCTTGAGGCCGCGCATGCCCTTGCTGCCGCCTTTGCCGCCGGACACGTACTTGTCTTCGTAGCTGAGGATCTCGTCCTGCATCACGGGCTCCTCCACCAGAGAAGCCTGTGCTTCCCAGCGGTCCCCCAGCACGGCGCAGTTCAGCTCCCGCAGGTTCTGCACCGCCCGCTCCGCCAGCACCGTGGCAGAGAAGCTGAAGGCTTCATCCAGGGCCCGGCTCAGGGCCCCTTCGTCCCGGGCGAGGCCGATGCCCACGCTGGAGCCCAGGTCCGCGGGCTTGATGATGGCGGGCAGACCGATCTTTTCCATGATCTCCCGTTCCATGCCCTCCCGGGGCCGGGAGATGTGCAGCTGCAGGGCATCCAGCACCGGGAGACCCGCCGCCCGGAACACCAGCTTCTGCACGTATTTATCCATGCCGATGGCGGAAGCCGCCACATCGCAGCCCATGAAGGGGAGGCCCAGGGTGCGGAAAAAGCCCTGCAGGGCGCCGTCCTCCACATTGCTGCCGTGGACCACGGGGAAGGCCAGATCCAGCTCCGAGATCGCCTTGCGCTTCGGGCCGTGCTTTCCCCAGGGCAGGAGCACCACCCGGTCTCCCTGCCGGGCAGGGGTGACCCGGGTCAGCCGCCCGGTGAGGCCCTTGAGATCCCGGTAGGCTTCCAGTGTGCCCGCCTCGGGGCCGGTGTAAAACTCGCCCTCCCGGCTGATGTACACGGGGATCAGCTCATACTGCTCCCGGTCGAAGTGGTTCAGCGCCTGTATGGCGGAAATCACGGAGACCTCATGCTCCACGCTCTTTCCGCCGAAAAACAGACCGATCTTGATCTTCAAGGCATTGCCTCCTTAATAATTGTCCGGCAAATCGTTTTCCAGCAGGATGATGCGCCGGCCGCCCCCGGCATCCAGACTGTCGGCTAAGGCTACGGCTTCCTCCACCGTCTCCCGGACGGCGATGCGCTCCGGGGGGAAGCCCCCCTCCAGCAGGCCCGCCCGGATGGGTCCGGCGTGCCTTTCGCCCACCAGAATGGCCCAATCGCAGCAGCTCGCCGCCTTCAGGCCCAGCTGCCGGTTCAGCTCCGCCTGCTGCTTGCCCAGCTCCACCATGCCCGGCGTCACCAGAATGCGCAGGCCGGAAAAGGCGGCCAGGGCTTCCAGCGCCGCGGCGGCGCCGGCGGGGTTGGAATTATAGGCGTCGTCGATGATGAGCCGGTCGCCGCTGCCCAGCAGCTGCAGCCGGTGGGGGACGCTTTCCAGTCTGCGCACGGGCAGCACCAGCTTTTCCGGGGAAATACCCAGACTGACGGCCACCGCGATGGCGGCGCAGACATTGAGCACATTGTGCCTGCCGATGAGGCGGGTGGTGAATTCCACACCGCAGACGGTGAAGCGGCTCCCGCCCTCAAAGACCCGGATGTCTTCGGCCATGAAGTCGCCCCGACCGAGGCCGTAATCCACGGTCTTCACCGCCACCTTGCGGTTGCGGATGTTTTCATCGTCGGCGTTGCGGAAGAGGGTGCCGTCCTGCGGCAGGGCGTCAGCCAGCTCAAACTTGGTTTTCACCACGTTGGCGATGCTGCCGAAGCTCTCCAGATGCTGGGGGCCGATGGCGGTGATGACGCCGTACTGCGGCTTCACCAGCTCGCAGATCTCCTGGATATCCCCCACGTTCCGGGCGCCCATTTCGCACACGAAAATTTCGTGGGTGGCTTTCAGCCGCTCCCGCACCGTGCGCACCACGCCCAGAGTGGTATTATAATTTTCCGGCGTAACCAATACATTATATTGCACGGAAAGGAGCTTTTCAAGGAAAAACTTGACGCTGGTTTTCCCGTAGCTGCCGGTGACGCCG
>JAZSQG010000180.1:0-1669 GCA_045537855.1 Oscillospiraceae bacterium | reverse complement strand
TTTGGTCTTCACATCCATACGGCTGATGCGGTAATCCCGGCCGGTGACGATGCCCATGAGCTTCCCGTTGGGGCTGCCGTCATGGGTGACTGCCACGGTGGAGTGGCCGGTGCGGGCCTTGATGGCCAGCACGTCCGCCAGGGTAGACTCGGGAGAGATGTTGGAATCGCTGGGCACGAAGCCGGCCTTGTAGCCCTTGACCCGGGCCACCATGGCAGCCTCGTCCTCAATGGACTGGGAACCGTAGATGAAGGACACGCCGCCGCTCTTGGCCAGCGCAACCGCCAGCTTCTCGCCGGAAACGGACTGCATAATGGCGGAAACCATGGGGATATTCAGGCTGATGGAGGGTTCTTCTCCCTTGCGGTAGCGCACCAGAGGCGTCTTCAGAGAAACGTTGGCGGGGATGCACTCGCTGGAAGAATACCCGGGGATCAGCAGGTACTCGTTAAAAGTATGGGAGGGCTCGTTGATAAAAATGGCCATTGTCGTATTTCCTCCAATCCTGTCGGTCAATCACAGAAAGCTTTTGGTGTTTCCGTAAAAATTATCAGAATCTGCCCCCCTTTGTCAAGGGAAAACGGGAAAATTCCCCGCTGCAAAAGTTTCCTCCGCAGCGGGGAACGAAAAAAGCGTTTTCAGGGGGCGGCGGGAAGGCGGATGAGCACCTTGAAGAGGTCGCCGTCGATCTCCAGCGAGAAGCTGCCGCCCTGCAGCTCGGTGAGGCTCCGGGCAATGCTGAGCCCCAGACCGCTGCCCTCGCTGCTGCGGGAGCTGTCCCCCCGGACAAAGCGTTCCATCAGCTCCTCCGGGGAAATGTTCAGGGGCGCGGCGGAAATGTTCTTCACCGCCGCCTGCACCCAGCCCTCTTCCCCGCTCAGCTCCAGATAGACCCGGGTGCCCGACTGGGCATATTTGCACACATTGCTCAGCACATTGTCCAGCACCCGCCAGAGGAGGCGTCCGTCCGCCAGCACCGGCGGCACGGGGCTGCGCTCCAGGATCAGGGCTTCCAGCTCCCGGGCAGCCAGCCGGTCGGCATACTCGCCCAGGGCCTGCTCCAGCAGCAGCCGCAGCTGCAGCCGCTCCGGCTCCACCGTCACATTCCCGGAGCTGGCCTTGGAAGCTTCCACCAGATCCTCCGTCAGCTTCTTCAGCCGCTGGGACTGCCGGTCCAGCACCTCCAGATAATCCGGCGCCGCCGGGGATGTGAGCCCCTCCCGCTTCAGCAGGTCCACATAGTTCACGATGGAGGTAAGGGGCGTCTTGATATCATGGGACACATTGGTGATGAGCTCGGTTTTCAGCCGCTCGGACTTCATCTGGGCTTCCACCGCCATGCGCAGCCCGTCCCGGATGCTCAGCAGGTCTTCCCCATAGCGGCGCAGGGGCGGCAGCATGCCCCGGAAGCCCACATTCCCCGCCATCTGCCCCGCAGCCACGGAGCGGGAAAGGCGGCGCAGCCGGCGGAAATTTTCCGCCGCAAGGAACAGGAGGGGCGTAAGGAGCAGCTTTTCCGCGAACCAGAGGACAAAGGCCGCCGTGCGCACCCGGAACAGCAGCATCAGCAGCACTTCCAGGGCGCAGAGGGCCAGCCAGCCCAGAGCCAGCTGCCAGTGAAAGGGCAGTTCCCGGAGGATAAATTCCCAGAGGGCCGTGAGGCCCCTGC
>JAZSQG010000007.1:0-9548 GCA_045537855.1 Oscillospiraceae bacterium | reverse complement strand
TTCCTCCGCCCAGCGGACGCTGATGCGCAGCTGCTCCGCCAGCCGGTCCCGCAGCAGGGCAAGCCCGCCTGCGGGGGCGATGCGCAGCTTGCAGGAGGCCACATGAGCCTGATCGTGTTCTCTGGCGCTGATATGCACGTGAATCATGGCTTTGCCTCCTCAGTCCAGGAAGGCCCAGACGGCCTCGTCAATGGGTTTGTTTGCCACCACGGGCCAGATTTTGGCGGTGGCATTGTAGCCCCGCAGTTCGCCGCTGATCTTCTCCACGGTTTCGGCGTCCACCAGATCCACCTTGTTGAGGAGGATGCAGTCGGCCGTGTCCACCTGGGCCTGGATCAGCTGGGCCATATAGGCATGCAGGCGCTTCCAGCGGGCGGCATCCGCCATGGAGAGGATCTTCACCTCCACACCGAAGCAGGCTTCCACGCTTTCTTTGATCTGCAGAGGATAGGCCACGCCGGTGGCCTCCACCACGATCCACTCCGGATTCACCGTGTCCCGGATATTGCGGATATCGCTGATAAGGTCCGCGCCGCCGGTACAGCAGGCGCAGCCCGCGAAAAGTTCCTTCACGGCAAGGCCCTGGGCCTTGAGGACTTTATCGTCCACGCCCACCTCGCCGATCTCATTTTCGATGATCATCACACTGGTGCCCGAGCCCCCGGACTTCTTCACCAGATAGCCCGCCATCTGCAGCAGGGCGCTGGTTTTGCCGGAACCGAGAAAACCGCTGAGAAGAATGATTTTCAAACGAATCGCCTCCCATTCCAGTGTTAATGATAAAGCATTTCTGTCTTAATGTCAACCTTGCCCCACTACCCAGTGGTCGGGCCGGAAGTAGTCGGTATAGATGCCGTAGAGCCCCGCATCCTGCCAGCTTTCATAGTCGCTGAGGGTGTTCACCGTGTGGGCATACACCGCCACCCCCGCAGCGGAAAGGCCCTGCAGCAGAGTGCTTTCCAGCCGCTCGAAGGGCAGGGTCACCGCCCAGAGGCTGTGGCTTTTCAGAAACAGCTGCAGGAAGAGGGCGTCCACCGCTCCCATGCGGTAAAAAGTGAGGATGATGTCTGCAAAACCCAGAGCCTGCACGGCTTCGTAGTCCCCGGGGAGGTAGATCTGCGGAATGAAGGCAGCTGCCTGCTCCCCCGCTTCTTCCTTCAGCTGCCGGAGAACCGCTACATTGTCCTCTTCCTTCACATCGGTGACGATGCGGCAGCCCGGGTGCTCCCGCAGCCAGCCGAGCAGGTCGGCAAGGCTCAGGAGGGTCAAATCCTGAAACACCTCGGCGCTTTTAAAATCCGCCAGAGTCCGCCGCCCTGCAGAACCGAACAGCCGCAGGGCCATCTCCTCCCAGTCATGGATGAGGACGATCTCTCCTTCCTCCGTCAGGGAGAGATCCACTTCGATCACCCGGTGGCCGCAGGCATAGGCTTCCTCCAACGCTTCCAGGGAGTTGGTGAGACGGAAGCCGTAAATGGCGCCCCCGGCATGGGCGATGAGGGTCGGCTTTTCCGGCGTTTCTGCTTCCGGCGTTTCTGCTTCCGGCGCGGGTTCCTCCGTCACCCGGGGCGGGACCACGCCCGGCGGCAGCTCCGCTCTGACCGTATGGGGCAGCAGAAGACCGGCGCAGAGAGCCAGAGCCAGCAGCCCCGGCAGCAGCCGTTTCAGGGGGTTCATGCGCCTTCGCCTCCTCCAAAGATCAGATTCTCGCCGTAGACCAGGTCATCCACCACCCGGCCGTAGAGCTCCACAAATTCTCTTGCTTCCTCCGGCACCCGGCTGTGGATGCTGCCGTCAGCTTCCACGTAAAGCCGCGGGCGGTACAGGAGCATCTCCTCTGCCGCTACCCGCTGCAGCCAGCGGGGGTAGCCATCGCAGTCCAGACCCATGCGCTCCAGCACATTCACCCCCAGGAAGGTACAGCTCTGGGCCTTGTCCTCGGGGATCTCCGTTTCGTAATTACTCCAGATGAGGTAGTCGGTGGACAGCATGTTCAGCAGCTCTTCCCCCTCCCACTCGCCGGAAAGGGCACCCCGGGAAAAGCCCAGCCGGGAATAGACCGTCTCCCCGTTTTCCGCCGTCAGGCTGGGCAGATGGTCCCCCCAGAACACCAGCATCACCGGCTCGGACTGGGCGGCAAAATAGTCCGTCAGGGCTCCCAGGGCCGCATCGGCATGCCCGGCACCCACGGAATAAGCCCGGAGCGCGGCAAGGCCCGTATCATCCAGCAGCTCGCTGCTGAGGCCCCAGTCATCCTGCCCGTGGTACTTCTCATCGCTGTAGGGCTGATGGTTTTCCATGCTCACGGCATAGAGGAAAAGCGGCTCCTCCGGCTTTCGTTCTTCAAAGAGGCGAATGATCTCCTCCGTCAGCGCCATGTCGGAAATATAGCCGCCGGCATACTCCACATCCGCGGGAAAATCCTCCAGAAAGCGCACCTGGGAAAAGCCCAGGGCGGTATAGATCTCCCGGCGGTTATAGAGGGTGGGCGTATGGGAGTGGACATACACCAGGTCATAGCCCTCCTCCTTCAGCACGCTGCTCACGGTGGGCAGCCGGGCAAAGCGCTCCGGCGGGACGGCGGGCAGATTATCTCCCTCGTTGAGCAGCATCGAGCAGATGCCGGTAAGCACCTCCATCTCCACATAGGCGGTGCCGCCGCAGTAGGTGCTGCTGTGGAAGCGCCCGGAGGTATGCTCTTCCGCCAGCCGGTGGTAGTTTGCCTGGGGGTCCTGGGCAAATTCCACACCCGGCAGCCGCTGCAGGTCAAAGAAGCTCTCGGACATGAGGAAAATGACATGGGGCTTCACCTTCGGCTCCGGGGATGCTTCCGGAGATGCCTCCGGCGGAGGGGGTGTTTCCGTTTCTCCGGGCATCTCCTCCAGCCGGTTCTGCAGTTCTTCCAGCTGAGAGGCCAGTTCGTCGTTATTTTTCAGTGTGGCCCGGCGGTCTGCCCGGGCCACGGACCAGGCGCTGTACATGGCCCAGGGGGTCCCCATCAGGGCTTCCCGCTCCTCCTGAGAGGCGCAGCGTGCCTCCAGCGCGGCCACCGGCTGCAGCAGCAGGGCGTACAGGGCCGTCAGGAGCAGAAAGGCAACACCCCCGGGCACAAGGCCCCGGCGCAGATTGCGGCTCAGGCGCAGTTTTTTCCCCAGAAGCAGGGCGGCAAGAAACAGCACCAGCAGCAGCGCCAGCGCCAACAGCATGGGGCCGGTGGGCCGCAGCCGCGTCCCGCCGTAGCCCGCGATATCCATCATCTGACCTGCCAGATGCAGGTCCTCCAGCAGCAGGGGCGTGCCGTTGATGCGCTGCTTATAGCTGCTGATCACCGCCATGAGCAGACCCGGCAGCCCCAGCAGCAGGGGCGCCGGCCAGAGGCGGCCGAAGAGGCCGCTGAGAACAGCCTGCAGACCAAGGAGCAGAAGCAGGCTCAGCAGGCTCAGCACCCACTGCTCCCGCGCCCAGCGAAGGGCGCCCCCCAGCCCGCCGAAACTCACGGTCTGGGGCAGCAGCATGAGGCCCAGACCCAGGAGCAGGTACAGGCCCGCCAGCGGCGCATGGCGCCGCACAGTATTCCAAAACTTCATTCTCTTACTTCCCGAAACTCAAACTATCTTCAATATCCCCGAAAAAGCCCCCCGGAAGGCTCCGGAGGGCTGATTTCGCGTTTTCCCGATGCGGGGGAAGGCTTGCCTTACTTACCAGGTCTCCAGGTCGCCGGAGGAGCTGGCGTTGCCGCTGTCACCGGAGGAAGCGCTGCCGCCGCTGCCGGAGGACGAACTGCCGCCGGAACTGCTGCCACCGGAAGAGGTGCTGCCGCCGCTGCCGGAAGAAGTGCTGCCGCCGCTGGGCCGCTGGTAATTCAGATTGGTGGTGAGGTAGTCACCGGAGACCCAGCCGTACTGTTCCTTATAGTACACCAAGTACCAGTTTCCGCTCTGGGAGACGGCACCCACCTTGGTCTCGCTGGGGATCTCGCCGATCTTCTTATACTTGGTGTCCGGGCCGGTACGCATGTTCAGCGTATCGTCCGCCGTCACCGCAAAGTAGGAATAGTCATCATAAATATCCTTCTGGGCGGGAACCACTTCCAGATAGCTGTAGGCGCTCAGGTCCAGCCAGAAAGGTTCGGGGGTGGGTTCCGGCGTCACTTCGGGCGTAGGCTCCGGCGTAGCTTCGGGCGTGGGCTCCGGCGTGGGCTGCGGCGTGGGTTCGGGCGTAGCCGCTGGGGTGGGGCTCACTTCCACGATATTGTTGCCGGCATCGGGCTTGTCATCCCCCACCATGCGGAAGAGGAATACCAGCAGCAGGATATTAATGAGCAGGCTGACCACCAGCATGCACACAATGATGATATGGGTGGTGGAGGAGAAATATCCCCCGCCGTTATTCTGCTTCGGGGGTTTCGGAGGCTTCGGAGGCTTTTCCGCTTTCTCCTTCGCTTCCTTTGCGGCGGAAGCGGCGGCGGCCTGGGCCACCTGCTCCGAGGGCACCCGCCGGGTATCCCCGCTCACATCGGCAGCAGCGCCGGCTGTTGCGGCGGCACCCACGGCGGCGGCACCGGCATCGTCATCCTGGCGCATATTCAGCTCATTCACCGCATCCAGAGCGGGGCCGTAGCCCTGCTTGGCAGACTTTTTCAGCCAGATCATGGCCTGGCGGGAATAGTTATAGATTTCTTCTTCGTTCTCTGTATCTTTGAGCAGTTTTCCATAATATTCGGCAAGGTCATACTGGGCGACCATATTGCCGTCATTGGCTTCCTGCAGCAGTTCGTCAATGTTCATAGCGCACCTCCTGATACTACCATTATACAATATGTGCCGCCAAAGTCAACAATACGACACAAGATTTTTGCCCCTGCTTGCAGGGAGGCGCAGAATGGTCTATAATGGAATATCTGTGGGAAGGAGGAAGCAGCATGCGCACCAAGCTTGCCGGGCGGGCCGGAGACCTGTACCTCTGCCTGATGGGAAGTTTCTTCCTGCTGGCGGTCCCCTTCCCCGGGGAAGCGGGGGGCTTCCGCGTCATTTCCTCCCTCAAATTTCTGCTCTTCTGCAGCCTGAGCAGCCTGTTTGTCCTCTGCTGCCTCCCCACCCTGCGCCGGCGGCTTCCCCTTTCTGCGGGACGGATCCTGGCACTCATTTACCTGCTTTGGACGATCCTCAGCACCCTTTGTTCCCCCTGGCGCGCGGAAGCCCTGCTGGGTGCAAGCCGCAGGGAGGGCCTTGTGACCCAGGGCCTGTATGTGCTGAGCTTTCTCGGCCTGAGCGCACTTTCCCGCCCGGGAAAGCGGCAGCTCGTCTGCTTTTCCGCTGCCCTGACGGTGCTGGACCTTCTCTGCATCCTGCAGCTGCGTGGCCGCAACCCCCTGGGGCTTTATCCCGCGGGGATGACCTGGCAGGACGCCAACATCCTCTATCCCGGGAGCTATCTGGGTACGCTCGGTAACGCCGGGCTCACCGCTGCCCTGCTCTGCACGGCCTGCGCCCTGCTGCTGCTCACCCTGCTGCAGCAGTGCCGGGGGCGGCTTCCCTTACTGCTGCCCCTGCTCCTCAGTGCCTGGGTGCTGGGCCGCAGCGGCGTCAGCGCCGGAAGACTGGCCCTGCTGGGCACCATGCTGCTGGCCCTCCCGGCTGCTTCAAAGACCCTCGCCGCCTTCCGCCGGGCGCTGCTCCTCTATCCCCCGGTGCTGGCAGCGCTCTTCCTCCCCGCATTGAATCTTGCTTCCGCCGCCGCACTTCTGGCGGTGATGGCCGTCGGGCTGCTTCTGGGGCGGCTGCCCCGGCAGGAGCGGGACCTGCGCAAACACATGTGGCTGCTTATGGCCCTGCTCATCCTGGGAACCCTGCTCTATGTATACCGCTATGAGGGCTGGCGGCAGAGCCTGCGGGAGGCTTCCGCCCTGCTCCACGGGCAGTGGGATGCTTCCTTCGGCAGCGGCAGGTTCTACATCTGGCGGGAATGCCTGCGGGACTTCCCCCGCCGTCCTCTGCTGGGCACCGGGCCGGACACCCTGGCCCTCCGGGGACTGAAGCCCTACGAATGGTTCTCCGCGGAAACGGGCAAAAGCGTCCTGAGTCCCATTGATGCGGCCCACAGTGAATATCTCCAGACCCTGCTCTGTCAGGGCGTTCCCGCCTTCCTCTGCCGCAGCGCTCTTGCGCTGCTGAGCCTTATCCGCTTTTTCCGCCGGGGCGACCGCGCCTCCGGCATCTGTGCCGGGGCCGCCCTGTGCTACAGCATACAGGCCTGCTTCGGCATCTCCATGTGCCAGTCGGCCCCCGCCTTCTGGCTGCTGCTGGCCTGCAGTGAAAGGCTTCACTGCAGCGAAGACTTTCACTGCAGCGAAGCCTTATCTGACCGCGAAATGAGGGATCTGCCACGAAAGACGTAAAACAGCAGAGCGACTTCTCCCAGGGCAATCTCCCGGCCACCATCCTGCGCCTGGCCGGACCCATGACTCTGGCGCTCATCATCAACACCCTGTACAGCATTGTGGACCGGATGTACATCGGCCACATGGCGGAGGGCGGCAAGCTGGCCCTCACGGGCATCGGCCTTGCTGCGCCCATCCTCATGGTCATCAGCGCCTTTCAGGCCCTCTGCTCCACCGGCGGCTCCCCGCTCTTCTCCATCGCCCGGGGCGAAAAGGACGATGTACGGGCGGAGACCATTCTGGGCAACGCCTATACCCTGCTGCTGGTTTTCAGCCTGAGCCTGACGCTGCTGGGCTACCTCTTCAAGGAGCCCGTCCTCTGGCTCACCGGGGCCAGCGAAGAAACCTTCGGCTATGCCAACGACTACCTCTCCGTCTACCTCATCGGCAATGTGTTCGTCCTCACCGGGGTGGGCATGAACCCCTTCATCAACGCCCAGGGCTTTGCCCGAACGGGCATGTTCACCGTGCTCATCGGCGCCGTGGCCAACCTGCTGCTGGATCCCCTGTTCATTTTCGTCTTCCACTGGGGCGTCAAAGGCGCAGCCGCAGCCACGGTCATCAGTCAGGCCCTTTCCGCCCTGTGGGTATTGCTCTTCCTCACCGGGAAGAAGGCGCCGGTGCGCCTCACCCGCCGTGGGATGCGACTGCGGAAGGATGTGGTAGGCCGGATGATCGGCCTGGGTATGGCGGGCTTCACCATGAGCTTTACCAACTCCGCCGTCAGCTTCGCCTACAACAACACCCTCTCCCGGCTGGGTGGGGATACCTATGTGGCGGTGATGACCGTCATCAACTCCCTGCGGGAGCTGTCCTTCATGCCCGTTTCCGGCGTCATGGAGGGGGCAAAGCCCGTCATGGGCTATAACTACGGAGCAAAGGCCATGGACCGGGTGCGTCAGAGCATCCGGGTGACCACCCTCCTCTGCTCGGCCTACTGTCTGCTCATGTGGATCTGCCTCATGGTCTTCCCCGGCTTCTTCATCCGCATCTTCAACAGCGATCCGGAGCTGCTGAAGGTGGGCGTCTACGGGGTGCGCCACTACTACGCCATGTTTTTCTTCATGACCTTCCAGATGGTGGGGCAGACGGTGTTCACCTCCCTGGGCTTTGCCCGGCGGGCGGTGTTCTTCAGCCTGCTGCGGAAGTTCATCATTCTGCTGCCCCTCATCCTGCTGATGCCCGCCATCACCGGGCTGGGGGCGGAGGGTGTCTTCTGGGCCGAGCCCGTGAGCCAGTTTCTGGGCGGCAGCGCCTGCTACACGGCCATGTATTTCACGGTGTACCGAAAGCTGGGCAAGGAGCGTATCATAAAAGCATAAAACCACTGCGGCGGAGGCTTCAACAGCTCCGCCGCAGTTGTTTTTCGTTTATTCCACAAAGACCGCGCTGTACCAGTTCTGCTCTTCCGCATTGGGGTCGGAGAGGGTCTCGATGGGCAGGCCCAGCTGCCGCACCGTTTTGAACACATCGATGCCCACGCTGTGGAAGGCAGGGCGGGCCATGCGGGGATTGCGGCAGGGGGCATTTTCCAGCGCCGCACAGCTGCTGCACAGGCCGCAGTCGCTGAGGGAGAAGGCAAAATAGAAGCCGTCCCGGAAGGCCTGCCCCTCCAGAGCGAAGGAGATTTTCTGGCTCAGGGGCTTATCGTGGGTGTGGACGATGACGCCCCAGCTGTAGCGGCTGAGCATTTCCTTATACTCGGCCAGACTCACATTGTTTTCCCGGCTGGGGCAGGTGTGATTCTTCCCCCAGTCGGCGCAGCCGAACATGCACTTGAGGAGGGTGCGGCTGTCGAAACAGATGTCCGAAAGCCGAAAAGCCACCGCATCGGCGGCACCCATGTCCAGCGCCTTTCGAATGTATGTATCCGGATACGCCTGATGTTCCATATTCTTTGCTCCTGTCTGTAAAATCCGATTTTTTCACGGTTTTCCCCAGTGTATCACAGGGTTTTTATGCCGTCAAACCATTGCAAAGGCGCATAGGATGTGATAGACTGACAAAAGCGTTTACGCTGACGTTTTAATGATTCAATTGGAGAAAGCGCCATGCATACGGTTTTTTCCCCGGGCGACATTCTGCTCCCCCGGGATACGGATTTTCAGCGCTGGGCGGTCATCGCCTGCGACCAGTTTACCGCCAAGCCGGAGTACTGGGAGCGGGTGGAAGCCTTTGTAGGCCCGGCTCCCTCCACCCTGCGTATCATGCTGCCCGAAGCCTATCTGGGCAAAACGGAGCTTAGCAGCCATGTGGCGGCTCTGGCCGATACCATGCGCAGCTACTGGGAGGAAGGCCGCTTCCGCTGCCTGCAGAACTCCATGGTTTATGTGGAGCGCACCCTGTCCGGCGGAGCCCTTCGCCGGGGTCTGCTGGGCGTGCTGGATCTGGAGGCCTATGACCCCCATTCCAACGCCGCCACCCCCATCCGCCCCACGGAGGGGCTGGTGGAGGAGCGCCTGCCTCCCCGCCTTGCCCTGCGGCAGACAGCGGTGCTGGAATCGCCTCATCTGGTGGTATTTTACGATGACCCGGAGTTCCGGGCCCTGAACTGCGCCCTGCAGCACGCAGGCGAAGTCCTTTACGATTTCCCCCTGATGGAGGGGGGCGGCCATGTCCGGGGCCGGCTCCTGCAGCATGAAGGCGTCCGGGCGGTGCAGGACTGCTTCCGGCAGCTGGAAGACCCGGAAGCCCTGAAGGCGCGCTACGGCGCCCTGCCGCCGCTGGTCTACGCGGTGGGGGACGGGAATCACAGCCTCTGCACCGCAAAGCAGTGCTGGGAGGAGCTGCGGGAGCGGCTCAGCCCCGAAGAACGGCAAAGTCACCCTGCCCGCTATGTGCTGGCGGAGCTGGTGAATGTCCACGAGCCCTCCATGGAATTTGGGCCCATCCACCGGGTACTGTTTGATACCGACCCCGCAGACTTCCTCCGGGAAGCCCGGGACTTCTTCGCCCCCGCCGGGGCGGAGGCCAACGCCCTGCAGTGCATCGCCGGGGAAGAGGTCTGCAGTTTCTCCGTAGGCGGCACCATCGGCGAGAGCATCGCCCGCTGCCAGGCCTTTCTGGAAAGCTACCGGCAGCGCCACGGGGGCGAGATCGACTACATCCA
>JAZSQG010000055.1:0-3523 GCA_045537855.1 Oscillospiraceae bacterium | reverse complement strand
CAATAAGGGCATTGTAGGCCCCCGCACGGACGCCGGTGGCCCGGGCAAAGGTCTCGTCAAAGGTGACGGCAAAAATGCGGTTATAGAACAGCACGAACAACAGCAGCACCACGGCGGTGATCCCTACGCTCAGCTTCACATCCGAGGCGGACATGCTGAGGATGCTGCCGAAGAGGTAGTTGCTCACCTCCGTGTTCATCCCCGTGGACAGGGAGACCACGATGATGCCCACGCTCAGGGCCCCGGTGGAAATGAGGGCGATGGCGGCATCCCCCTTGATTTTTCCGCTTTCGCTGATGCGCAGCAGCAGGAAGGCCGCCACCACTACCACGGGAACGGAAACGGCCAGAGGCGCGGCATTCATGGCGGTGGCAATGGCCAGGGCGCCGAAGCCCACATGGCTCAGCCCGTCGCCGATCATGCTGTAGCGCTTCAGCACCAGGGAAACTCCCAGCAGAGCGGCGCAGAGGCTTACCAGCACGCCCACCACCAGGGCCCGGGTCAGAAAGGTATAGGACAGCAGTTCCCGAAGAAGATTCATACCTGCCCGCCTCCCTTCTCTCCGCCCTCCATAAAGCTGCGGCCGATCTCGCTCATGGCGTAATCCTCCGCCGGGCCCCAGAACAGGGGCACCGTGCGCAGATGGAGGATGCTCCTGGCCCGCTCGATGGCGCAGTCCACATCATGGGAGACCATGATGATGGTGACGCCCTCATCGTTCAGTTCCTGAATGAGGCGGTACAGCTCGGCACTCACCACCGGATCCAGCCCCGTCACGGGTTCGTCCAAAAGCAGCAGCTTCCGGGTGGCGCAAAGGGCTCTTGCCAGCAGCACCCGCTGCTGCTGGCCGCCGCTGAGTTCCCGGTAGCAGGCCCGGCGCAGCTCCCGGATGCCCAGCTTTTCCATGTTTTCCGCCGCCCGGCGCTTCTCCTCCCGGCTGTAGAAGGGATTGGCCCGGCAGCCGGACAGCACCACTTCCTCCACGCTGGCGGGAAAGTCCTTCTGGGCGGGGGTCTGCTGGGGCAGATAGCCGATCTCGGTGCGCTTCAGCCCGTCCCCGTAGGTGATGAGGCCGCTTTTTGCTTTTTTCAGGCCCAGCAGGGCCTTGATCAGGGTGCTTTTGCCGGAGCCGTTCTCCCCCACGATGCAGAGATAGTCCCCCCGCTCCACCTGAAAGCTCAGGTCGGATACGGCGGTCTTCCCCTCGTAGGCAAGGCAGAGCTCCCTGCAGCTGATGAGCGCCATGTCAGTTCAACGCCTCCCGAATTACATTCAGATTCCGCTTCATGAGGGAGAGGTAGCTCTCCCCCGCTTCAAAGTCCTCTTTGGACAGGGTATGGCAGGAATACAGGGTCTCCACCCGGGCACCCGTGGCTTCGCTGACCGTATCGGCCACCTTTCCGGTGCTCAGGTCGCAGCGGAAGACAATGGGGATCTCCAGCTCCGTCACCGTGTCGATGAGCGCCGCCAGAGTGGCAGGGTCCACATCCGTGGCGCTGGAGCAGCCGGGATAGGCCGCCAGATAGTCCAGGCCGTATTCCCGGGTGAAATACAGGAAGGGGAAGCGGTCGCCGAACACCAGCAGCCTGCGCGCCCCCTCCGCCGCGACGCTGCGGAATTCCCCGTCCAGCAGCAGGAGCTGTTCTTCCCAGAGCCGGGCATTTTCCCGGTACACTTCGGCATGCTCCGGGTCCAGCTCCGTGAGCTGCCGGAGGATCTCTTCCACAATGTGCAGGGCGTTCATGGGGCTGGTCCACACATGTTCGTCGTACACATCTTCATGGTCTTCGTGGTCGTGTCCTTCGTGGGCATGCTCCCCGCTGCAGAGCTCTGCGCACTCCATCAGCCGGATGACCCGCCGCCCTTCGCTGCCCCCGGAGCCGAGCACCCGGTCCAGCCAGACGTCGCTCTCGCCGCCGCCGTAGAGAAAAAGGTCGCACTGTTCCACCGCCAGAATGTCCTGGGGGCTGGGCTCGTAGGAATGGGGCTCCGCCCCGGGCTTCAGCAGCAGCTTCAGCTCCACCAGATCTCCCGCCACGGCCCGCACCAGGTCATAGGAGGGAAAGGCGGAAGCCACCACCAGCAGCTTCTCTTCCCCCTCCTGCGCCGGAGTGCCGCAGCCCGCAAGGCCCAGCAGCAGGCCCAGGAGCAGCAGGGCGGAAACAAAACGCCTCATCGTGCCGCCTCCTTTTCCAGACAGTCCCGGCAGGTGCCGTAGAGAGCGGTGCGCAGAGGGTCGGTGCGGAAGCCGTGATGGGCATAAAGATGCTCCGTGAGCCGGTCCAGCTCCTCGCACTCCACGTGAATGAGCCTGCCGCAGGCGGCGCACATCATATGATAATGGTCCCTGCAATGGCCTCCTTCGCCCACATACTGGTAGCAGGCCGCCTCCCCATCGGTGATGCACTTGCGCACCAGCCCCTGCTCCACCAGCTTTTCCAGCTGGCGGTAAACGGTGGTGAGGCCGATTTTTCCGGGCATGCCGGCAGCAATGTCGTTGGCGCTCACATGGGCGCCGCCCAGAGTCTGCAGATAATCCAGCAGGGCCTGTCCCTGCTTCGTGCGATAGGCCATGGTGTAAAACTTCCTTTCGGAACGGGAATATGAAAATGGAAACCGTTTTCATATTATAGGCACAGGGAAAAATTTGTCAAGAACTATTGACAATTTCCGGACCGATGCTATAATATCTCAGAAAATTAAACGCCTCATCGAGAGTGGTGGAGGGAACGGCCCTGTGAAGCCACGGCAACCTGCCCCGCAGATTTCTGCGGCGCAAGGTGCCAATTCCGACGGATTGACGAGAGATGAGGTGGGACTGCAGCGGCAGTGTGCTCCGTCGGAAGACGGGGCTTTTTTTATTGCCCACGCCATTTTGCACAGGAGAACAGACATATGAGTATGGTAAAAGACATGGCGCTGGCGGAAGCCGGACGCCGGAAGATCGACTGGGTCCGTTCCTTCATGCCCGCGCTGGGCGGCATCGAAGCGCAGTTTCGCCGGGAACAGCCCTTTGCCGGCCTGCGCATCGCGGTTTCGGTGCATCTGGAAGCCAAGACCGCCAATCTGGCTCTGGTGCTGAAGGCCGGCGGCGCGGAGGTGTACCTCACCGGCTCCAATCCCCTCAGCACCCAGGATGATGTGGCGGCGGGGGCTGCCAGCCTGGGCGTGGAGACCTTCGGCATCCACGGGGTGGACAGCGAGGGCTACACCGCCCTGCTGAAGGAGACCCTGCGCTGCCATCCCCACATTATCATTGACGATGGCGGCGACCTCATCGACCTGCTGGCGGGCGAGTGCAGCGAATATGCCGACTGCCTGCTGGGCGGCTGCGAGGAGACCACCACGGGCATCCTCCGGCTGAAGGCCCGGGAAAAGGCCGGGCTGCTGCCCTGCCCCATGGTGGCCGTGAACGACGCCAAGGCCAAGCATTACTACGACAACAAGTACGGCACGGGCCAGTCCGTGTGGGACGGCATCATGCACACCACCAATCTGGTGGTGGCCGGCAAGACCGTGGTGG